>JAGBGT010000077.1 GCA_017935865.1 Ruminococcus sp.
ACAACAACTACAACAACTACAACAACTACTGCTGCGCCTCTGGAGACTGACGCTAACAGCGACTTGTCCCAGAATAATGGCAATGACGACCAAAGTGTTGATACGCAGAACCTTGACGATCAGACCGATGATGCGCAGGATGCGGACATTCAGACCGATGACGCGCAGGATGCTGGCTATCAGACCAATGACGCGCAGGATGCTGGCTATCAGACCGATGATACTCTGAACTCAATTGCAGCCGAAAGCTACGAAATAGTGAAAACATACACCATGCAGGAACAAAGTGCCCCCGACGGTTTCTTCAAGGATGAGAAAACTCGTTATTGTATAACAGTTTCTGAAAAAGTTGATTTGGGTATGTTGCAGAATAATATTCCGCAGAGGGTTTATGTGCATCTCAAAACCACAAAGATAACTGCAAATGATGATGGTTCAGAAACAGAATCCCCATTGCCGGAATGCGATATGGTCATTGAAAACATTGACAATGCAAGGCTTATCACAGTTACGGCATATGATGCCGAAGGAAATGCGAAGTTTACAGATGAATTCAAGCTTAATATTAACGGCAAAAAAGTTGCGTCGGTCGATAAGAAATACGGCGATGACTGGACACAGAAAATCACAGCGGATGCCGCCAAAAATCAGCATGAATTTGTAATTGACGGACGCAAATATTGCTTTGATCCCGAAGTATTAATGATGATGCTTCTCCCCGATGAGAACCCAAGCTTTGAAAACAAGCCTGTCCTTATCTTCAAAAAGGTCAATGACCTTGGAGAAATTGTAAAGGGTGCAACCATAACGATTTCTCCAGGAGTAAATGGATTTAATGCGGCAGACGGAGAATGTGTTATAAATCCCAAGGATCTTACTCCGGGTCATGAATACGTAATAACCGAAAATCAAGCGCCTGATAAAATGGAATTGGCTGATTCGATTTACTTCAAACTTAGTAAAACGGAAGATGAAAACGGAATTATTACAAAATATGAGGTTGAGTATTGGACTGAGGGTGAGAGCGAACACAAGAATCTGAATCTGCTTGGCACTTCCGCATCAGATCATACGCTCACCATGGTCGATAACCGTGTACTTGGCGTAGAACTTTCGCTTGAAAAGTTCGATCATGACACAAATGAGCCACTTTCCGGCGCAAGTTTTTCGATTTTCGCTGAGAACGGAGACTTGGTCTGCTCAGATCTTGCTGTTGACAAAGACGGAAAAATAGATATCTCCAAGGCGTTTGAGGAGAAGCGTATCGACAACAAATACGCTCGAAACGGATATCTTTTCCCGGGTGTTTATTATCTGACAGAAGATATAATTCCTAATCATCCCGAGAAGGATAAAGGCGAAACCTATAAGAATCCGGGTAAGATCTACTTTACCGTTAAGAGTGATTTTACTGTTGTGTCTGGCAAATCTACTACAACAGCTTTAGGTATTTCTGGAACGAGTGGAAACGTGTTATTCCTTACACTAAATGGTGTAAACCTAAATGATGGCACGGAATCTATGCCCAATATAAGCAAAGCCAAATTCTATTTCACGAGAAATGATGGATGGCAGATATATAGCAGCGGATTTAATCATGACGACAGAGACAACAAAATTGATGGAAAATCACCTCAAGATAATTGTGTTCTGTCGGAGTTTGAAGATCAGAGAGTTTACAGATATAAACGAGAATTTGAAGCAGCTGATATTTCAAAAATGGAATTTCAGAACTGGTCAAATAATGCTAATGTTTATGATGCTTTGTTATATGCAGAATTTGAATCAACAACAGGTCTGAAATATATTTATTCCAGAAGTGGCAGCATCGGCGATTCAGCAATGTCTGATGTAAACCCAATGCTCGAAGTCAGCGGCACAACTCTCAAAGTCGGCAACGAAAAAGAGGGTGACACAAAGGACATCACCGTTTCAAAGAAATGGGCAAATGATAAAGGCTTTACTAATTTAAGAGCCGGATCTGTAACGGTTAAGCTATATCAGACTAAGACCGAACTTACCGATCCTAAAACACAGCTTAAGGACAGTGATGTATATAAAAAGGATGACGGCAGCGAAGTAACCGCAGTTCTTAATGAGGCTAATAATTGGACTGCTAAATGGGAGAATCTTGCATCGAAATACCTTGATGGCGATGTTAAGAAACCTTATTATTACTACATTAAGGAAGCAGATGTCCCGACCGGTTATACCGATTCTTATTCAACCGATCCCGACGGCACACTCGTTGCTACAAACTCACTCAAGACGATCTCAATTAATATTGAAAAGGTGTGGGATACCAAGGGTTACCCTGTTAAGATTCCTGCAACCGTAACATTTACGATTCAGCAGAAAGAAAAAACAGATGATGAGACGGGGTGGACAGATTTACAGAATATCACGCTTACGGCAAATGACCAGGATGGTGAGAATGCTTATGTCTGGAAAAGGGCTGTTAAGCTTCCCGACGGATATGATTATCGTATAGTTGAAAGCAGTGTTCCATACGGCTGGAAAATAAGTACAGCTAATCCGAGTAGTTCTGTCAAAGAGGACGGCGCTACACTTTCAATCAAAAACGAAATCATACTCAGCAGTCTGGTAATTACCAAGAATTGGCGGAATGATGTTACGAGCAACCGTCCCGGCTCTGTCAGATTGGCGCTTTATAGGACGACCGATACTCCGGAAGATCATTTACCGTATCCGCCAGAGCAGTCTCCGGAGGCAACCCGGCAGGATTACGCAAGACTTCTACAGTATTCGCTATACTTCTATGATGCTAATATGTGCGGAAATGATGTTGCTGAAAAAAGCGCATATAGCTGGCGAGATGATTGTCATACCCATGATGGAGATGATATTCTCGGAGGCTTCCACGACGCCGGAGACCATGTAATGTTTGGCTTGGCACAAGGATATACAGCTTCGATCATTAACTGGGGCTTATACGAATTTAGTGATTCCTATAAAAACTTAGGTCAAACCGAACACATAAAAATACTCTCTGATCATTTTTCAGATTTCATCAGCAGATGTGTGGCGATTGATGAGAACAAAAATATAACTAAGATTCTTGTTCAGAAAGGAAACCCGGTCGTAGATCACAAGTACTGGGGTACTCCGGAGGCGCAGGAAAGAGTTGAGGGTGCTGATCGTAATAAATCAGTAACGTACACACCGCTTGCTGCAAATGGAGATAATAAGAAGCCTGATGTGACTCATTCACAGATTTACTGGAGTGATGACTTGCCAGACGGCGGTGGCTGTGCTGATATCGCTTTTGAATATGCCGCAACTCTTGCGTCTGCTTATGTAAATGCAAAAGCTGGATATTTCGGTGAAAGTGCGAAAACTGATACCAAGTATGATGGCTATCTTGCAGTTGCGAAGAAGCTTTACGATTTTGGTGCAGCAAACAATGCTATGTCTATATCACAGGGAGAGAACGGATGCTATAATTCCGGTTCTTTTGAAGATGACAAGAAATGGGCGGCAACCTGGCTCTATCTGGCAACGGAAGATTCTGCTTATAACATTAGCAGTGGTCTCACCAAGAGTTATAAAGACAATTATAACATTTCGTGGGATAGCGTTGACAATGCGGCGGCGTTGTTGTATGCAGGTCATGTAAGCAAAGACACAAGCGCAATAGTTAATACGCTCAACAGTTACGTAACAAGTCATCAATACTATGTTTTCGGCGGAGAATCCGGCGGCTGGGGAAATATGCGGCATAACGCGGCGTATCAGGCTGCTGTATTGGTAGCTGCTAAATATGCAGACGGCGAAGCAAAGGATAACCTGAAAGATTGGGCACAAATGCAGATGAATGTTATTCTCGGCGATAATCAAGCCGTGAATGCAAACGGTGATAAGGGTGTATGTTTCATTACCGGATTTGCAAAAAATTCAATACAGAATCCCCATTACCGCGCTACATCAAGCGATGCTTCATCAGTAGTTATGAGAATAAAGGACGATAAAAGCGTAATTGATGATGATTCCCGTGTCGAGCATGTTTTGATCGGCGGATTGGCTGGCGGCTGGTTCACGGATAATCAGAGTTCTTTTGAAGACAGACGTTCCGATTATCAGCAGACCGAGGTGGCTTGTGATTATAATGCCTGCCTTACAGTTGCGGCAGCAGGTCTGTATAATTTCTTCAAAACCGGTCATACTTATGAAATTCCAGAAGGTGCCGGCGTTAAAACTCAATACTTGCAACCTGAGACTGCATCTAATGCGATTCAATCGGCTCAGACGCAGAGCTTCGGCGAAATTGATAGCCCGGCGCTTAAGATGGCTAAGGGGGTTAGTATCAGGGCAGCACAAAAATTTGAAAGTGTTGATGCAAGTGGATATGATCAGTCAAGTGATGTAACTATCCCGATACCAGAAAAATTATATGGTCTTGCTATCACATCAATTGAAGTTGAATTTGATAAAAATAGCGGCAATGGAACGGTTCAACTTGAACCTTGGGGAAATGGTACGAATCAATTCGACTATAATCTTCAAACTAGCGGCACTGTATTCTCGTTTAACCCTGACAGAATAGCGAATAATACAGGCACTCCTGATACTTTAAGCAAAATAATTGTTAAGAAATATTGGAATGACGGTCAGAAGGTAAAAACTGTGAAATTCTACTACGACGCAGGCAGCACATTCACCGTCACCCCCGAATCTGAATTTGTTCTTAAAGGAGAGAAAATCAAACTCACAGTAACTGGCGCAGAAGGCTCTATCGGCTGGGATACCGGAGGAAACGGTACTGTCACCAAAGAAGGCAGCGACTGGTACTATACAGCTGGAGAAACAGGAGGAACGGTTACGATTATAGGTACAGACGACGAAGGTAAGGAGGGCAAATGCATTGTTGATGTTCAAGACTTTCGGTTCATTGGTACTATGACAGCTTCAATTCCCGAAGGCGGTTCAGCAGTGTTTACATTAAACGGTTCGGTTGACAAGTGGGATTACGATAGTGATGATCTCAAAATTACCGATAATAAAGATAACAGTTATACGGTTGAGGTTGCAGAGGGTGCGAGCGGTTTGTATACGATTACTGCACATCACGGTTCTGCCCAGGCTCAAACTACTTTTGATGTAGCCGCGGGAGTTTTGCAGATAACAAATTCTCCCATAAAGCTGAGAACAGAAGGTTCAAAAAAGATCGAATTAAACTTTAGCAGCGGAGAAGTAACCTATAGCATTACAGATCCATCCATCGCTGAGATTAGTGCTGACGGCACGATAACAGCAACTAGTGAAGGTACTACACAATTCACCGCAACAAGAAACGGAGTTACAGCTACCGGAACGATCCAAGTTGTCGGCGAGCTGACGATAAACGGTATTACCGAGATGAACCAGGGTAAAACGATCAAGCTTACGGCAACTAATAATATCGGAGCAGTCAGCTGGGAATCGAGCGATGAAAATGTTGCGGCAGTTGATCAGAACGGTAATGTTACTTCTAGCATAGAGGGAACAGTTACGATAACTGCGACTGACGAAGACGGAGCTAAGGCGACGCACGTAATTGAAGTCAAAGAAATAGCCGAAACGGTTGATGTAAACGGCATGGAACCGGTTGGCGATAAAATTATGCTGACAAAGGACGACAAAGATAATGGAGAACCATGGTCTAAGCTGATTCCTGATCTCCAGATACGTGACGAAAACGGAAACCGCTATTACTACTACATTGTAGAGGTCGATGAAAACGGAATTCCGGTAACGCAGATAAAGGGCGCTGGCGCTGTGTATATTCCGCTGAACTACACCGGCAACGGTCAGTCGCTTAATGATAACGGAAGTCCGGTTAACTTCTCGGTAACAAACAAGAAAACCGGTGAGACTCAGGGTGAACTCCCCTCAGCGGGCGGAGTGGGAACGAAAGGTTTCTACGGGGCTGGCATGGTTATCATGTGCAGCGCAGCCGCTGGTTACTATCTCATAAGAAGACGCAGGAGACGCGTCAGGAAATAAGAACGATACGCGCGGAGGCTGCATCGGCGAAAGGTGCAGCTCCGCAAAACCCAAGATTATTTATTTAAAAGGAGAATTATTATGAAAAACTTTAAGAGATTCACAGCAGCTATCGCCGCTACATTAATGGCAGCTACACTTTCCGTGCCTATGGCTATGACGGCTTCGGCAGCAGACGAAACTTATAGAATTACAGTAGGTGAAGGTGCTTATACCGGTTATACTGGTGATACTGCTGCTCACACCTATGAGGCATATCAGATTTTCACAGGTACAGTTGTAAAAGATGAAAATGGCACTCCTACCGGAAAACTTGAGGGTATTTCATGGGGTAGTGCTATAGATGAAACAAAAGTTTATGGCAAACTTGCAGAGATAACTATAGGAACAGGAGCTGAAGCAAAAACTCCGTTTAAGAAAGATGGAGCAAATATGACTTCTGCACCAGAAGTTGCAGCGGCTTTAAGTACTGGAGACGATTCAGAATTAGCAAAGAAGTTTGCTGATGCAGTAGCAGCAAGCCTTAAAGCCGATGCTTTAGCAATAGTAATTTCAGGTGAAGCAAATTTTGCCGGTGGTTACTATCTCATTCAGGATAAGTCGGGTTCACCTGCTGGTACTAATGCAGGTGCAAAGACACGTTATATCCTCAAGGTTGTAGGTGATGCTACATTTCAGCCTAAGTCCGGCGTGCCGAGCGTAGAAAAGAAAGTAAGAGAAAACGTAAAGACGTCTGTTGATAAATTTGTAATGGGTGCTTATGAAGCAACAGATAATAAGCTTAATGATGTAGCTGACTATTGTATCGGTGATACAGTTCCTTTCGAGCTTATCGGTACACTTCCTGGTGCTTATGATGATTACACATCATATTTCTATCAGTTTAATGATACTCTCGGAGAACAGTTCAATACTCCTACTGATATAAAGGTATATGCTGTAAATGCAACAGGTGAAACAGAAATTACAGAAAACTTTACAGTAACTAACCCAATTGCAAATAATTTTACTGTTACTTGTAACGACCTTAAAAAGGTTACTGGTGTAACAAAGGATACTGTAATAGTTGTAAGATACAATGCTGTACTTAACAGTAAAGCTGTTGTTGGTCTTAACGGTCAGGAAAATAAGGTTGACCTTACATACTCCAGAAATCCTAACTACAAGGGCGAAGGTTCAGAAACGCCTGACGACGACAAGGGCAAGACACCTGAAGAGAAAGTAATCATATTTACATACGAACTTGATGTAACTAAGTACCTCGATACAGAAGCTAAAACAGCAGCAGCTAATCAGGCAGGATTCAAGCTTAGCAGAACAATTGATGGTAAAACAACATATGCAACACTTGTTGATAATAAGATTACAGGTTGGGTTGATGCAGAAGCAAGTGCTACTGAAGTAAAGACTGCAGCAGATGGTAAATTCAGCTTTATCGGTCTCGATGACGGCACTTACGTCCTTAAAGAAACCACTACACCAGTTGGTTACAACACAATGGAAGAATTGACACTTGTTATTGACGCTACAACTGTAAATAATCAGGCTTGGAACGGTACACCAGATACTGCACTTACAGAACTGAAACTTTGGCACGGTACAAAGGGTACAGGTGATGCTACTCCTATAGATACTGCTGCAAAAACGGGCGACAATGCAAATGGTATTGTAAGTGACAAAATCATAAATAAATCCGGTTCAACACTCCCCAGCACCGGTGGCATCGGTACAACACTGTTCTACCTGGCAGGCGGCGCAATGGTAGCGGTAGCAGGAATCTTCCTCATCACAAAGAAGAGAATGAACAAAGACGCTGAGTAATTGATCAATACCTTATTCCGACGGGCAGAGCAATCTGCCTGTCGGCATCTGGGAGGGTTTCATGAGAAAAAAATCAGGCAAAATTTCAACGATTATTTTAATCATAATACTCCTCGTGGGGCTCTCCGTGATGCTATACCCGACCGTCAGCAACTGGTGGAACGAAAGGGTTCAGACCAAAGCAATCGCGAACTATAACGAAGTCATAGCAGAAATGGACACCGGCGAGACCGAGCGGCTTATAAACGAGGCGCACCAATATAACGAGCAGCTTGTGGGGCTGTACGCGCCCTTTATCAATTACGAGCAGATTCCCGGCTATGAGGATATTCTCAATATTTCTGGCACCGGAATCATGGGATATATCACGATTCCGGCAATCCACGCCGAGTTTTCTATCTACCACGGCACAAGCGAAGAGGTGCTGAACGTTGCCGCCGGACATCTTCAAGGCTCGTCCTTTCCCGTCGGCGGAAGCGACACCCACGCAGTTATTTCGGCGCACCGCGGACTGCCCTCCGCCAAGCTTTTCACAGACCTGGATAAAATGGTCGAGGGTGATATTTTCACGATTACCATTCTCGACCAGGTGTACACCTACGAGGTGGAGAAGATTCTGACGGTCAAGCCGGAGGAGGTCGATAAAATCGAGATTATTCCCGGCGGCGATTATGTCACGCTTATGACCTGCACGCCCTACGGAGTAAATACTCACCGGCTGCTCCTCCGCTCTCACAGGATAGAGACGGTGTACGACGAAGTGAAGAACGTCAGGGTCAATCCCGACGCGTCCCAGGTCGACCCGATGCTGGTCGTTCCGGTTATTTTCGGCGTTTTTGTAATTCTGCTGATCGTCTACTGGATAATCAGCGGCAGAATGAGAAGAGTCAGAACGCTGGACTATACGAAAATTCCGGTCAAGGCGGACGAGCCGGAAAAATAGGCAAAAAGAAACTGCTGCAAGTTTATTGCAGCAGTTATTTTTTATTACTCAGCGATACTGCTGAATGCGTCGTCAACCACTTCCGCGCTGGGGGCTTTGGTGAACTTGCTGACAACAGGAACGATTATCAGCGAAACGATCATTGCAAATGCGCCGGCGTTGATCGGCGAGAGCAGATTCAGCGGACAGTTCAGGTCTATTACCGCCTGCTTGATGCCGTCGAACGCGCTGATGCCCATGCTGAAAATCAGCATATGAGCCAGTGTTATTCCCACGCCCGTTGCCATACTCGTCCAGACTGCGGCGCGGGACGCTTTCTTCATGAACAGACCATAGAGGAACGGCCCAAGGAATGCTCCCGAAAGCGCGCCCCAGGAGTAGGACATCAGAGTGGTGATAGAGGAGTTGGGATTGCAGGCGATAACTACGGAAATTATCAGGAAAACCGCAATAAAGATGCGGATGAAGAGCATCTGCTTCTTGTCGTCGAAGTTCTTGACTCTCGGCTTGATAAGATCGTTTGTCAGGGTCGAGCTTGACGTGAGAACCAGCGATGACAGGGTCGACAGCGACGCCGACAGCACCAGTACAACTATAAGTCCGATGAGCATATTCGGCAGCGCAGTCTCGATGAGGTTGGGCACCATTGTGTCGAATTTCGGCTTGCCGTTTGCCGCTGTCTCGATCAGCGCCTTTCCGCTTGTGTCGGCAGGGTCAAGCGTGCAGTAGAGCCGGACGAATCCGCCCATGAAATAAGAGCCGCCGGCTACTATAACAGCGAAGAGGGTGGAGATGACCGCGCCCTTTTTGATAGCCTGCTGGTCTTTGATAGCATAGAATTTCTGCACCATCTGCGGCAGTCCCCACGTTCCGAGGGAGGTTAGGATAACAACTCCGAGCAGATTCAGCGGATCAGGGCCAAAGAGCGAGCCGAGCGTACCCTCCGGCGTGCTGCCGTCCGAGACGAGATTGAGAGCGCTGACAGCCTCCGAAAGACCGTTTTTCTTCTGGACAGTCAGGAAAACAACGGTGCTGATGCCGATGAGCATAATGATTCCCTGGAAGAAGTCGTTGAGCGCTGTTGCCTTATATCCGCCAAGCGTAACGTAGATCGCGGAAAGAACAGCCATGAGGATAATGATTATCTTGCCGCCGTTCTGTCCCAGGTCGAACACCATTCCGAAGAGGTTGGACAAACCGTTGTATACCGAGGCGGTGTATGGGATGAGAAAAATGAAAACGATAAGGGCAGCCGCGGTTTTCAGCTTGCTGGAATCGAATCGCTTCTCGAAAAAGTCCGGCATGGTTTTCGAGCCGAGATGATTGGTCATGAGACGTGTACGGCGTCCCAGGACGAAGAAGGGGATCAGGCTGCCGATTATGGCGTTGCCAATTCCGATCCAAGTGGCGGACACACCGTAGCTCCAGCCGAACTGACCTGCGTAGCCGATAAATACAACGGCTGAAAAATAGGTCGTTCCGTAGGAAAATGCGGTGAGCCATGAGCCGACGCTGCGTCCGCCGAGCATAAAGTCTGTTGTTGATTTTGTTCGTTTTGAGGTGTAGACTCCGATGCCTACCATAACGGCTATGTAAACTGCCAGTATGATAAAGGTTGCGGTTGTTGAACTCATAACGATCACTTCCTTTCTCAGCTTATAGCTAAACGGATACGCAGAACCGTTAAAGGCAACCTGCACAAGGAATTTGTTCTCATGCGATCCGATAAAAAATCGACAGCAAGATTCCTGTGAGATATCGCCTTGAAAGCTATAAAGCTTTAAATTGTTAAAGTATTGTGTGCGCTTGTTATATTATACTATATATTACGTCGATTGTCAAGCTTTTTTGTCATTTTCCTTTTGCACCCGGGAGCATCAGTTTCTTGACATTTTGCGCCTGATGTGGTAAAATGTAAGTAAATATGATATTCCGGAGATGAATAAGATTGAAGAATACTTTCGGTTCAAAAATTGCCGTCACACTCTTTGGTGAAAGCCACGGCAAAGCCATAGGTGCGGTTCTTGACGGAATGCCGCCGGGAATTGATGTCGATGAGGACTTCATAGCACGGCAGATGTCCCTGAGAAAGTCTGTAGGTGCGATTTCCACCGCCAGAAGAGAGGCTGACGAGGTCAAAATACTGAGCGGCGTCTTTAACGGCAGAACTACCGGAACGCCTATTACTTTTATGATCGAAAATCAGGATCAGAGAAGCCGCGATTACGGCGAGCTTGCCTACAAGGCGCGTCCGGGCCATGCCGATTATGCTGCGGAAATAAAGTACGGCGGATTCCAGGATTTCCGCGGCGGCGGACACTTTTCCGGCAGAATAACGGCAGGTCTCGTTGCGGCAGGCGCGGTCGCGATCTCTGCCCTCCGGGAAAAAGGCGTCACTGTCGGCACTCATATTCTCTCCTGCGGCGGAGTCCGTGACCGAAGCTTCGGCGACGTGAAGTCCGATATCGACTCCCTGGACGGGCGCGAGTTTGCGGTTCTTGATACCTCCAAAGAGGAGGAGATGAAAGCTGCTATAATGGCTGCAAAGTCTGAGGGCGACAGCGTAGGCGGATGCCTTGAAACGGCTGTTTACGGTATGCCGGCAGGCGTTGGCGAGCCGTGGTTTGATACGGTCGAGGGACTTCTTTCTCACGCACTTTTCAGCGTGCCGGCGGTAAAGGGAGTGGAATTTGGCGCAGGCTTTGCATATGCGGATATGCGCGGCAGCCAGTCAAATGACCCGTTCAGAAGCGAAAACGGCAGAGTCGTTACCGAGACCAATAACTGCGGCGGAATCCTGGGAGGAATTACAAATGGTATGCCGATCCTGTTCAGGTGCGCCGTGAAGCCGACTCCGTCCATATACAAGGAGCAGCGGACAATTGATATGAGGACAGAGGAGAACACCACCCTTGTCATCAACGGCAGACACGATCCGGCGATCGTTCACCGCGCGAGGGTCGTGGTTGACAGCGTTACTGCGCTGGTTCTTTTAGATATGTTAAGTTAAATCAGATACAAAGGAGAAAAGATATGCCAATGAATATTATCAGAGAGCTTCCCAGACCGACGGAGATAAAGGAGCAGTACGCTCTTTCACCGGAGCTTAAAGCTGTAAAGGCTCAGCGTGACGAGGAGATAAAGGCTATTTTCAGGGGAGAATCCAAGAAATTCCTGCTTATTATAGGGCCTTGCTCCGCAGACAGTGAAGAGCCGGTTCTTGAATATATAACGCGGCTTCGGGAGCTTCAGGAGAAAGTGAAGGATAAGATCTTCATAATTCCCAGAATTTATACCGGAAAGCCCAGAACTACAGGCGACGGCTACAAGGGAATGCTTCACCAGCCCAATCCTACGGAGATGCCTGACCTGAAAAGCGGGATCGTGGCTGTCCGCAACCTGCATATCAAGGCTCTGCGTGAGACGGGCTTTACGGCGGCGGACGAGATGCTTTATCCGGAGAATTACAGCTATCTCGACGATATTCTCGCCTATATTGCCGTTGGCGCACGTTCGGTCGAGAATCAGCAGCACCGTCTGGTTTCCAGCGGAGTGTCTATCCCGGTAGGCATGAAGAATCCTACTGGCGGAGACATATCCGTTATGATGAACGCGATCACGGCGGCTCAGCACTCTCATGCCTTTATCTACAGGGCAAGCGAGGCGAGAAGCGATGGAAATCCCTATGCACACGCTATTCTCAGGGGATATGTCAACGACAGAGGTCAGTCTTTCCCGAACTATCATTATGAGGATCTTTACCGTCTGGCGCAGGTGTATGCGGAGAAGAATCTTGCGAATCCTGCTCTTATTGTGGATACGAACCATTCCAATTCCGGCAAGCAGTATCTGGAGCAGATAAGAATTGCCAAGGAGATACTTCACAGTATGCGTCACAGCGAGGACATAAACAAGCTGGTCAAGGGCTTGATGATCGAGAGCTATCTTGAGGACGGCAGCCAGAAGATAGGGGAGGACATTTACGGAAAGTCTATTACCGATCCATGTCTCGGCTGGGAAAAGTCTGAGAGACTGGTGCTTGATATTGCGGAGCTGCTGTAAAAAGGGAAAATCGCAATATGGATATAGGGGTTATAGCTGTTGGGATAATGGCAATTTTAGGATTACTCATGATTTTTGCGCCTGAGAAGTGTACAAGGGCTGACAGCCGTGATGATCCCAATGCGTTATTGCAGGTAAAAAAACTCGGTAAAATGATGATTGCAGGTGCGGTAGGAGCATCATCGTTGATGTTAAAGTACAAATTATTCTGATGGCAGGGTTTGGGACGGAGTCCCAAGGTCGACCGCAGGTCGACAAACACCGGGTTTCAAAAGGGACAATGTCCCTTTTGCAGAGTCCAGAGGCAGCGCCTCTGGCAGGGTTTGGGGCAGCGCCCCAAGGTCGACCGCAGGTCGACGTTTACTTTAGGCGCCCTGCAAGGGGTGAATCCGAAAACAGTCCAGTGGACTGTTTTTGGAGAGGGGATGCTCTGCAAGAGAGAGCGTCCCCTAAAACTCCTGGTTTATTTCTTTCGCGGCGAATTGAAAATTTCAGTTTTCAAAAAAAGATATACTTCAAAAGACATATTAAATAAAAATAGAGAGAAATTCCCCTTTTAAAAGGGGGAATTTCTCTCTATCTTTATTATATACGGACAATCAGTTTCTAAGGGAACGCCCTCTCTTGCAGGGCGCACTACGTGCCGTCCCCTTTGTCGCTTCGCGACATTTCCCCACCCCGTGGGGAATCACCTCTTTTCCAACAGACCACCGGACTGTTGGAAAATTCACCCTTTGCGGAGCGCCTAAAGGCTGCATCGACCTGCGGTCGATTTGGGACTCTGTCCCAAACCCTGCCAGAGGCGCTGCCTCTGGACTCTGCAAAAGGGGCATTGCCCCTTTTGAAACCCGGTGTTTGTCGACCTGCGGTCGATATGGG
>JAGBGT010000078.1 GCA_017935865.1 Ruminococcus sp.
CACGCGTCTTTTCGGCAAATTTTACCGATATCTGCGTTGAAAAAGCTCACCATACGGCAGTATGCTTTCGCTTTTTCGCCTTAATCTCGGTAAAATTATGCTCGAAAATCCACGCACAAATCCTATGAACACAAGTTCTTATCGACCTCCGGTCGATTTGGGACTCTGTCCCAAACCCTGCCAAAGGCGTTGCCTCTGGACTTTGCTCAAGTCTGTTTGCCGCTCCTGACGGTATTGACCATTACCTCAATAATAATCCTCCGCATCAGGACAACGTCATAGCAGTCCGATAAGCCGTCGCCGTTAAGGTCGCAGTCGTTGGGCGTAGTCTCAGAGCCAAGCACGTGCATCGCACAGTAGACCAGATCGGCAATGCTTACCTTGCCGTCCAGATTTACGTCTCCGTAGAGAACTGATTCCGGTGGAGCTGTCGTGCTCACTGTTGTGCTGACTGCTGCCGACATCGTTGTTTTCGGTGCAGTGGCAGTTGTAGTGGACTTCGGCGGCGTCGATGCGGTTGCTGTCTTTGTTGTTGACGTGGATGCCGATGTCGTTTTTGTAGTCGATGATGCTTTTGTCGTTGACGATGCTCTTGTTGTCAATGACGTTTTTGTCGTAGATGCCGACTGTGGAACGGTTGTTGTTACGGCAGATGTGGCGGAAGTTGTCACTGTTCCCTCTTTTTCACCGTAATTCCAGGAAGCAATATCGGGGTATGTCAGATTTGCCAGTAAAAATTCGCTGCATTCGTCATGCTGCGCAAAAAATTCGTCTGAGCCTTTTAGGAAGAAACGATCGTCAAATTCTTGACCGTATTTGCCGTCTGAATCGTCCCAGGTCACGTCCACCGCGTACCAGTAACCGTCCTCCATGCGGACATAATTCCACATATGCGCTGTAGATTTAGCCTCGTCGTAGTTTCCGAAAATGCAGACGCAGGGGATCCCGATATTGTCGCATATAGCCTTGAATCCCTTGGAGTAGCCCTCACAGACCGCTCCCGGAACAGCAAGCGCGCTGAGTGCCGAGCCGCTGAATCTGCCCTCCAGGTCGTATACAGTGAAGCTGCATATACAGTCGTGGATGCTGCGGAGCTTTTCCGCGCGCGTTTCGCCCTCAACAGGGAAATCGGCAACGGCATTTTCCAGGACGTCCTTGTACTCCAGAACCTCATCAAATGACTCAAATCCCTCATACGGCGCAGGCGTTACGGTAAGCTCGCTGACATTAAACGTATACTTTTTTGATATAGGACTGTAGCTGTATTTTATGTTATTAGCCGAGACGGTGGTCAGGTTATTATCCAGCCAGAAAAGCATTGGCAGGTCGAAGGAAGCCGCCTCCATTGCACTGACGCAGGAGGAGAAAACAGCGTTATAGAAGTCTGTGTTATCGCTTATTTCAAGGGAATCGCTTGAAAACGAAACAGTTTTCGGCAGCTTGACGGTGAAGCTTTCCTCCGAGGGTGTGACCAGTTCGGCAATTTTTTCATATACTGCCTTATTGTTGGCGTCCAGGTAGTCGCCCAGGTAGTAGGGCGCGTCGCCGCTCGCTTCTGCCCGGATGTCGGGAAAGTCAAAGGTTAGCTGCAAATCTTCGTATTCGCCGAAAGAAACGGCAATATCCGAGGTGTCCAGAATACCTGTCACCGTGGATAGCTCCTCGGCGATAGAGGACAGCGGAACTGCACCTGCAATCATGGAAAGCGAAGTCAACAAGGCTGCTGCGGATCTGATTAGCTTGTTCAAAATAATTACCTCCGTTTCGTAGTCGTCCTGTCCCAATTCCGTCTTTTTCTTTCTTAAGGCAGCACCGCACAAAGACCGCTTGACGGCTTTGTACGTCATAGGCTTGCATATTTTCCGTCATATCGCACAAAAACTCCTTGCCATACGACAGTATGCCTGCGTCGTTTTTATGCAATCTGACGAAAGATCTGACTGCGCATCTGCCGCACAATCTTTGTGCGGTGCTGCCTCGACGAAAAACATTATATATAAATATTATATATCATATTCTGCCGATTGTCAATGAATCCAACCGGTTATAGACCACCAAAAAGGTAAATTTTCTGTGAATTAATTTGGGATATGTTAAATACGACAAAAATACGATCTGAAATGAATATAAAAATCTCCGGAATGACAGAAAAAAGTCAATATGTCCGCCGCTGACGTACAGATTATTTTGAGCAAAGGACAATTTTTGCTGAAATGTCCAAAAAAATGGCTTTTTATAGGGAATTATTCGTAATGTTGTCACTTGAAAATATTTTTTTACTATGGTATACTTATTATTGGCGGATTCTTGGATCTGCCGATGATAGTTTGAAAGGTGTTGTTCCGATATGAAGTTATCCGAAATGAATAAGGAGCAGCTTCTCGGCTTTAAAAAGGAAGTCGAAGAGCTTTACAGCGATTTTAAGGCAAAGGGTCTTGTGCTCAATATGGCGAGAGGAAATCCCTGTAAGGAGCAGCTTGAGCTTAGCGTTGATATGCTCCATTCCTTCGATGACGGCGATTTTACCAGCGAAAACGGCATAGATGTCAGAAATTATGGTATGCTGGACGGTATTCCCGAGGCAAAGAAACTGTTTTCCGATATGATCGGCGTTTCCGATGACGAGATAATCATTTTCGGCAACTCCAGTCTTAACGCTATGTTCTGGACGGTACAGACGGCTTTCAATAAGGGCGTTTCCGGCTGTACACCGTGGTCAAAGCTGGATAAGGTAAAGTTCCTGTGTCCCGTTCCCGGATATGACAGACATTTTAAGGTCACGGAATTTTTCGGCGTTGAGATGATAAATGTACCCATGACACCCCAGGGCCCCGATATGGATATGGTTGAGAAGCTGGTGTCTGAGGACGAGGAGATCAAGGGAATCTGGTGTGTTCCCCAGTATTCCAATCCGGACGGTATCTCCTACAGCGATGAGACTGTAAGGCGCTTTGCCAACCTTAAACCAAAGGCAAAGGATTTCCGCATTTTCTGGGACAATGCCTACTGTATCCACCACCTGACGGAGAATCCGAAGCTCATTCTCAATATACTTGACGAGGCAAAGAAAGCCGGAAATGAGGACATGGTCTATATTTTCGGTTCTACTTCAAAGATCACATTCCCCGGAGCAGGTGTTGCCGTTATGGGTGCAAGCCGGAGCAACGTTGAAAGGCTGAAAAAACACCTGGGAATCAGCATCATCAGCTACGATAAGATGAACCAGATGCGTCATGTAAAATTCTTCGGAACATTTGAAAATATGAAGGAGCACATGAAGAAGCACATGGCTATCATTGCTCCGAAGTTCAAGCTTGTCTGCGAAGTGCTGAAGCGTGAGATCGCGCCTCTTGGCATCGGTGAATGGACAGAGCCGGAGGGCGGATATTTCGTAAGCTTTAACGCTATGAACGGCTGTGCCAAGCGTATCGTCAAGCTATGCAGCGAGGCTGGAGCTACTCTCACCGGTGCGGGTGCAACGTTCCCTTACGGTGTGGATGAAAATGACAGGAACATCCGGATCGCGCCTACATATCCTTCTATGGAGGATCTGGAGAAAGCGATGGAGCTGTTTACTATCAGTGTTAAGCTGGCAAGCGCTGAGAAGCTGCTCAGAGAGATGAATTAAAGCTGATAAACATCGGTTTCAAAAGGAACAATATCGGCGCAGCCGACAAAACCGGTTTCCAAAGGGACAATGTCCCTTTGGCAGAGTCCAGAGGCAGCGCCTCTGGCAGGGTTTGGGGCAGCGCCCCAAGATCGACCGCAGGTCGATGATGCCTTTAGGCGCCCTGCAAGGGGTGAATTTCAAAACAGTC
>JAGBGT010000079.1 GCA_017935865.1 Ruminococcus sp.
CGCACTACGTGCCGTCCCCTTTGTCGCTTCGCGACATTTCCCCACCCCGTGGGGAATCACCTCTTTTCCAACAGTCCACCGGACTGTTGGAAAATTCACCCTTTGCGGAGCGCCTAAAGGCTGCATCGACCTGCGGTCGATATGGGACTCCGTCCCAAACCCTGCCAGAGGCGCTGCCTCTGGACTCTGCCAAAGGGACATTGTCCCTTTGGAAACCCGGTTCTGTCGGCTGCGCCGACTTGGGGCGCTGCCCCAAACCCGTTAGTTCTGATTATATTCCCGCAGAATAGTTAGGCGCTTCCTTAGTAATATAAATATCATGAGGATGGCTCTCTTTCAGTCCTGCGCCCGTAATGCGTACAAACTGCGCTTTCTCATGAAGCGTAGGTATATCCACGCATCCGCAATATCCCATTCCCGAACGGATTCCGCCAACCAACTGGAATATAGTGTCCGCAAGCGGGCCCTTGAACGGCACTCTTCCCTCTACGCCCTCGGGAACAAGCTTCTTTGCACCCTCCTGGAAATATCTGTCCGTAGAGCCGTTAGCCATCGCGCCAAGACTTCCCATGCCGCGGTATACCTTGAACTGTCTGCCCTGATAGATCTCCGTCTCGCCGGGAGCTTCCGCACATCCGGCAAGAAGCGAGCCGAGCATTACAACGTTTGCGCCGGCTGCAAGAGCCTTTACAATGTCGCCGGAATACTTGATTCCGCCGTCAGCTATAACAGGGATGCCGTACTTCTGGGCAACGCAGGCCACATCGTAAACCGCTGTGATCTGCGGAACGCCGATGCCTGCAACAACACGCGTCGTGCAGATAGAACCAGGTCCGATACCTACCTTGACGCAGTCCGCACCTGCCTTGATAAGATCCTCCGCAGCCTCGGCAGTAGCGATATTTCCGGCAATGACCGGTGTGTCCGGGAATGCCTCCTTGACCATGCTCAGGCATTTCAGGATGTTTGCGCTGTGACCGTGAGCGGAATCCAGCACCAGGACGTCAACCTGCGCGTCAATAAGAGCCTTTGCACGCTCCAGAACGTTTGCCGTCACGCCGATAGCAGCTCCGCAGAGAAGTCTGCCGCGGCTGTCACGGGCGGAATTGGGGTACTGCACGGATTTTTCAATATCTTTTATTGTGATAAGTCCCTTGAGATAGCCCTCGCCGTCAACAATGGGGAGCTTTTCGATCTTGTGTGAACGAAGAATTTCCTGAGCCTGCTGGAGAGTAGTTCCCACCGGAGCTGTGATAAGATTGTCCTTTGTCATAACGTTGGAGATCTTCTCCGAGAAGTCCGACAGGAATCGCATATCTCTGTTTGTGATAATGCCCACAAGCTTATTGTTCGCATCCACGATAGGCACGCCGGAAATGCGGTATTTGCCCATAAGCTCGTCCGCATCGGAAACAAGACGATCCTCCGTCAGGGAGAACGGATCAACGATAACGCCGTTTTCCGAGCGTTTTACCTTGTCGACCTCCTCAGCCTGCTGTTCGATAGTCATGTTCTTGTGGATAATGCCGATACCGCCCTCTCTGGCGATGGCAATAGCCATACGGGAGTCGGTGACAGTGTCCATAGCGGCTGTCATAACAGGTGTATTGAGAGTAATGTTTTTAGTAAGTTTTGTTTCCAGCTTGATCATATTCGGCGTAACATCGGACTTTGCGGGAATCAGAAGCACGTCGTCGAAAGTAAGACCTTCTTTCCGGAATTTGCTGTTCATGTCAGTAAGCATAATAATTTCCTCCTTCACCTCTTCTGCGGCGAGGTTTTCGCCGCCAACCTTGTCTGCTGTGTTCTTAGGCAAGTTTATTAAATTTTATTATACCATTTTATTTCCCGGTTGTCAATATAAAATAATAAAATTTCCTCTACTTCTCCGAGGTAGAAATATCGGCGTAGATGACAAGTATGTCGGAAGCATCCGAGGCGTCGGTCTTTCCGTCGCGGTTCATATCGGCGATTATCTTCTGCTTTTTCGTAAAAGCCGCCGGGATCCCGGTGGAAAGCCGGGAATACTCCACCTGCACAAAGGAGGCGTCAGAGGCGTCCACCTTGCCGTTTCCGTCAACATCTCCGGCATTGAAATTGTCCGGGTCAAGGAAATCTATTCCGGCTTCCGCCGCATATTTTTCCGCCTGACTTCCGGTTTTCCCCTGGATCAGAAAGCCGTAGACCGGAACGACCGAGCCGGAATGGGGATCGGCTTCAAAGCCCAGAGCATTCGCGCCTATCTCCGTCACCGTTTCCGGAAGTGTCATTTCCAGCTCCGTACAGCCGAAAAATGCGTCGCTGCCGATTTTTTCCAGCTTCGGCGAAAGCTCCGCCTTTTCCAGGCACGGACAGGCAAAAAAGCAGTCCTCCGGCACATCCGCTACGCCCTTTGCCGTAACGGTTTTCAGTGACACGCAGCTCATGAAAGCTCCGCTGCCCACAGCCGTCACAGTGTCGGGGAAAACAGCCTCTTCCAGATAGACGCAGCCTGCAAAAGCATTGCTTCCCACTGCCGCGACCCTGCTGCCGTTTATTGTTTCCGGCACATTCAGCTTCACCAGCTTCTCCAAGTTTTCCGCGGAGATCAGGGTGATCGTACCGTCCGCTCCGTTTAGGGCGCACTCGAAAACAACGCCGTCCTGTTCATACTCAAAATAGGACTCGTTTTCCGCATTTGCCGTCACCGGAACTGCCGCAAAAGCCGCTGCAAGTACGGCTAATCCACGTGAAATCTTCATTTTAAACCTCATTTCTGACGACCTTTCCGCTTATCATGACAAATTCCGGCTCGGACATGATATCCAGCGGATCGGCGTCCTTTCTGTAGATCTGGATATCCGCGTCCATACCGACAGCAATGCTTCCCACTCTGTCGTCTATGCCCAGTATCTCCGCCGGAGCGGCCGTCAGACACCGCAGAGCCGTCTCCCGGTCAAGTCCGCCTTTTACCGCGGCGGCAGCGGAAAGAGGAAGATACTGTATGGGAATTACCGTGTGATCGGTGCATATTGCCGCTGCCACGCCGTTTTTCACAAGCTCGGCAGTGTTTTTCAGCTCCAGCCCTTTCATTTCCGGCTTGCATCTGTCGCATATCACCGGGCCGCAGATAACGGGTATCTCCTCCTCCGCCAGTATATCCGCGATCTTATACCCCTCCGTTCCGTGAATTATTACCGGGTCGAGGGAAAATTCCTTAGCGATGCGCATTGCAGTGCAGATATCATCGGCGCGGTGACAGTGGAAAAAGGCTTTCTGCTTCCGCTCCAGCAGCGGCATAAGCGCCTCGCAGCGGATGTCGTACTCCGGCGGCTCGTAATTCTCGTTGTCGGAGTAGTAGCTGTCCATATCGTGGGCGTATCTTTTCGCCTTATACAGTCCCTCCCGGATTATCGCCGCCGTCGCCATACGCGTGACCGGGGACTCGTCCCTGTCGTTGTACACGCGCTTGGGATTTTCGCCCAGTGCAAATTTGATCCCGCAGTTTTTTATGACCATGTCGTCTATGCGTCTGCCGTCTGTTTTTACGGCGCATATTTCTCCGCCGCAGGCATTTGCACTTCCCGGACAGGACGCCGCAGAGGTTATGCCGCGCATCCGCGCCTCAGTAAAACAGCGGTCAAAAGGATTTATGCCGTCGATGGCGCGCATATGAGGAGTAAAGGGGTCAGAAGTCTCGTTGCAGTCGTCGCCCTCGAAATCCAGACCGTCCTCGATGATGCCCAGGTGAGTGTGGGCGTCGATAAAGCCGGGGAGGACAGTTCCCCCCTTTGCGTCGAGAGCATCCCGGTCAGCAGACTCCGGGCAGCCCTCGCCGTATGCCCGGATAACGCCGTTTTCGGTCTCCAGCCAGCCGTTTTCCAGTATCTCTCCCGCCTTGTTGAATGTGATTATCTTCGCATTGTAAATCAGCATATAATTCTCCGCTCAAATGTTCTTCACCGCATTGATGATAAGCTCTGCCGTCTCCATAGGACTGCCGTTCGCGTCAATGCGTATGGTGGAATGTTTCATGTATATTTCGTAGCGCGCATCGAACCGCCGGCGAAGCTCCTCTTTTGTGGAGGACGCCGCAATGGGGCGGTTCTGGTCGCCGCGTATACGGGCGTAGCAGGTCTCGAAGTCCACATCCAGAAAGACGACCGCTCCGGATTCTGCCGCCGCCTTTGCGGAATCCGGGTCAAGCATCGCGCCTCCGCCGCAGGCAACAATGGTCTTTTTTCCGCAGAGGGACTTGATAGCATCCCTCTCTGCCGCCCGGAAATACGGCTCTCCCTTTTTCTCGAATATTTCCGGGATAGTCATGCCCTGCTCCTCCACGATCATGTCGTCGGAATCGCAGAAGCCGCAGCCCAGCTTTTTTGCGGCAAGCTTTCCCACAGTAGTTTTTCCGCAGCCCATAAAGCCGCACAGGAATATAGTCATATCAAATTTCCCTCCGGTTAACTTACAGCGTCCTCTACCTCGGTGATGATAGCCGAAATGTCCTCCGCATCAAATTCTCCGCCGTACCACAGCTCGTGAGCCTTGACAGCCTGGTAGACCAGCATCGCAGCTCCGCCCACAGCCGTTCTGCCCAGGGCGCGCGCCTTTTTCATCAGCAGCGTCTCCTTGGGATTGTAGATAACGTCGAAAAAGCTCAGGCATCTGCCGATGACCTCGTCGGAAACGGGGCAGGCGTCAACTTTCGGGAACATTCCCACCGGGGTGGCGTTTATAAGCAGATCGAAGCCGCCGTCGATCTCGGATACAAGGCATATCTTTACGGAAGCGCCGCTGCACTTTGACAGTATCTCCGCCATGGCAAGCTGCGCTGTCTTTACGTCTTGGGGAATGACAGCGATAGTCAGCTCCGCGCCGTGGAGCGCCGCCTCTATCGCCATCATCCTGCCTACGCCGCCGCAGCCTACCAGCAGCACCTTTCCGCCGAGGGGAAGAAGCTCCGCTGAACGGATAAAGCCATCGCAGTCGGTATTGTAGCCGGTCATTACGCCGTCGCAGTTGGCGATGCAGTTGACGGAATTATACCTCAGCGCGCTTTCGCCCAGCTTGTCCGTCATGGGAATAATGGCTGTTTTATGGGGAATGGTAATGTTAAAGCCTTTCATTTCCCGGAGCATTTCCTCCTTGGAAGCAAGCTCCTCCGGGGCGATGTCGATAAGCTCGTAGCTGTAGTCTGTAATGCCGCTGAGGGCGAAGAGCCGCTTATGTATCAGGGGAGACATGGAATGTCCCAGAGGATGTCCGATAAGTCCGTATTTATCCATTTATAACATCCCCCTCCAGCTTTTCAAGCCCTGCCATATTCTCCACATTGAGGGCTGTAACTCCTGTCAGAGTCTTCTTTACAAGTCCGGTCAGGGTCTTTCCCGGTCCGAACTCCACAAACGTATCGGCGCCGTCAGCCTGCATGGCGTTAAGCTCGGAGACGAATCTTACGGGAGAGACAATGTGCTTTGCGAGAAGCGCCGGCATATCGCCAAAATCCGTCAGCTCGCCGCCTGTCACGTTGGAGTAATACTTAACGCATGGAGCTTTGAACTCCACGTTCTTTGCAGCCTCGTAGAATTTATCGGCGGCGGACTGCATCAGCCTGCTGTGGAAAGCTCCGGCAACGTTGAGAGTCACCACCCTTGCCTTTAATTCGGCGAATTTTTCGCTGACCTCGGCGACTCCCTCCGGAGTGCCGGCGATGACGGTCTGCTGGGGTGAATTGTAGTTCACAGGTGCGACGTAATTTGAAGCGTCAGCGCAGATCTCCTCTATTTTCTCGGGAGATATTTTCATTACCGCAGCCATTGCGCCTTTATTTTCAGCGGCGGCAGTCTCCATAGCCCCGGCACGCGCCTTTATGAGGCGGAAACCGTCCTCAGGGGAGACCATGCCGGAGATGACCAGCGCGGCGTACTCGCCAAGGGAGTGACCTGCCACGCCCTGAAATTCAAAGCCCTTTTCCATAGCCGCAGTTATCGCCGCAAGAGATGTGAGCATAATTGCCGGCTGAGCGTTGACAGTCCTGGAAAGCTCCTCCATAGGGCTGTCGAAGCAGATCTTCTTCATGTCCCGTCCCAGAATGTCCGAAGCCATGTCGTAGAGGGCAGCCGCCTTGGGAAATGCCTCCGCGATATCCTTTGCCATTCCGGGAGTCTGCGAACCCTGACCGGAGAAAAGTGAAATAATCATATTGTCATCTTCCTTTCATATGTGCAGATTGTCTATTAATCTTGCAGTTTATTTGCCGGGGATTGTGCAGTGGCTTGTTCAAATTGACGATTTTTGTGAATCGACTATTAAAATAGACAAAATAGCCTTGCAAAATACCCGGAAATGATTTACAATATATATTGTATAGTATTTTTTCGCAGCAGGAGATCTTCTTCCTGCCATATATAACTATAACACATTTTTGGGAATATTACAACTGTTTTTTTGCGAACGCCTATAAGAACTTGTGTTCATAGGCTATTGCACGTGTCTTTTTCGGCAAATTTTACCGATAGCCGCGTTGAAAAAGCTCACCATACGGCAGTATGCTTTTGCTTTTTCGCCTTGCTCTCGGTAAAATTGTGCTCGAAAATCCACGCACAAATCCTATGAACACAAGTTCTAAGGCAACACCGCACAAAGATTGTGCGGCAGGTGCGCAGTCGATTTTTTCGTCAAATTGTATAAAAACGACGCAGGCAGGCTGACGCCTGTCAAGAAGTTTTTGTGCAAGATGACGGAAAAAGCGCAAGCAGATGACGTGCAAAGCCGTCAGGCGGTCTTTGTGCGGTGTTGCCTTAAATTCGCAGAAAAATCTCAAAGGAGCAGCAAATGGGCATTAATATTTTGGGCATGGGCAGCTATCTGCCGGAACAAATACTCACAAACGACGACTTCAAGAAATTCGTGGACACCAATGACGAGTGGATAAGAACAAGAACAGGCATACAGTCGCGCCACATGAGCGGCTGGGAACCGGTCTGGTACATGGCGAAGCAGGCGGCTCTGGATGCCATAAGCAAAGCCGGGATCGACCCCGGCGACATAGGACTGGTGATCTGCACCACCGTTACGCCGGACTTTCTGACCCCGAGTACCGCAAGCATCATCCAGTATGAGCTGGGAATCGAAAATGCGGCGGCTTTTGACCTGAACGCAGCCTGCTCCGGTTTCGTCTATATGATGGACACCGCAAGAAGATTTCTGGAAACCGACGGCAGCATGAAATATGCCCTTATCGTCTCCAGCGAGGCTCTTTCCCGCTTTATGGACTACGAAGACCGCGGTACGTGCATCCTCTTCGGCGACGGCGCTGCGGCTGCCGTAATCGAGAGAAGCGACAAGATGTACTCCTCATTCCTCGGCTCTGACGGCAGCGGCGCAAGAAAGCTCTTCGCGAGAAACTGCTCCGTTGCTCCCCAGGTAAAGGTGGAGTCCGACTTTGATGACGGTTTCCCGGAAAAGCCTGTGCATCAGCTTTACCAGGACGGCAGAGAGGTCTACAAGTTCGCGGTCAAGGCTCTGCCAAAGGCGTTCCGGAGCGCGGCGGAGAAGATCGGCGTTACAAGCGCGGACATCGACTGGTTCATTCCGCATCAGGCGAATATACGCATCATAGAGACGGCGGCAAAGAGCCTGGAAGTTTCCACCGACAAGTTTATCGTCACCATCGACCACCACGGCAACACTTCCAGCGCGTCCATACCGCTGGCTCTCTGCGAGGCTCTGGAGAACGGCAGGGTCACACGGGGACAGAAGCTTGCCCTGGTAGGCTTCGGTGCAGGACTCACCTACGGAAGCGTAATAATCGAGTATTAAGGAGAAAACGTTATGAAAACTAAAATCACGGAACTGCTGGGATGCGAATATCCTGTCATTCAGGGCGGTATGGCATGGGTCGCCGAGCATACTCTTGCCGCTGCCGTATCAAACGCAGGCGGTATCGGTCTTATCGCCGGAGGAAGCGCGCCTATCGACTATCTCCGCGACCAGATACGCAAGTGCAAGGAGAAAACCGATAAGCCATTCGGCGTGAACATCATGCTCATGAGCCCCAATGCCGACGACCTCGCACAGCTCTGCATCGACGAGGGCGTGGCTGTTGTCACCACCGGCGCAGGCAATCCGGCGAAGTTTATCCCGGCATGGAAGGAGGCTGGAATAAAGGTAATTCCCGTTATCCCGTCCGTTGCCCTTGCGAAGAGAATGGAGCGTGCCGGAGCTGACGCCGTTGTGGCAGAGGGTACGGAATCCGGCGGACATATCGGCGAAAACACTACAATGTGCCTCGTTCCCCAGGTGGTGGACGCACTTGAGATACCCGTTATTGCAGCCGGCGGAATCGCAGACGGCAGAGGCGTTGCGGCTTCCTTTATGCTGGGCGCGGAGGGCGTGCAGATCGGTACGCGCTTCCTGGCTTCCGAGGAGTGCCAGATACACCCCACTTTCAAGGAGCTGGTCGTCAAGGCAAAGGACACCGACAGCGTTGTTACAGGCAGATACACAGGTCATCCCTGCCGTAATATAAAGACAAAGTTCTCCAAGAGGCTGGCAAACGGCGAGCGCGACGGCTCTCTGACTCCCGAGGAGTTCGAGGAGATCACCCTCGGTTCGCTGAGAAAGGCTGTCGTTGACGGCAATCTGGACGAAGGCTCGTTCCTCTGCGGCGCGATCGCCGGAATGGTAAACGAGGTAAAGCCCTGCAAGGCTATCATTAAAGAAATTATGGAGCAGGCTGAAAAGCTGCTGAAAATATAAGAGGTAAGTTTTATGGCTACAGCAATTATAACCGGCGCATCCCAGGGGATCGGCGCCTGCATCGCGAAGAGGCTGGCTAAGGACGGCTTCGACGTTGCTATCAATCACTATCCCAGCGACGGCGACAAGGAAAAGGCTCTTGCCGTTGCAGAGGAGTGCCGCAGCTTCGGCGTAAGGGCTGAGTGCTATGCGGCGGACGTTTCAAAGTTTGACCAGTGCGAGGCTATGGTCAAGCAGGTCAAGGCAGACTTCGGCAGCATCGACGCCCTTGTCAACAACGCCGGTATCACCAAAGACGGTCTCCTTGCCCGTATGAAAGAAGAGGACTACGACGCAGTTATCGCGGTCAACCAGAAGAGCGTTTACAATATGCTGAAGCACGTCTGCTCCGTTATGATGAAGCAGCGTCACGGCAGAATAGTCAACGTTTCCTCAGTTGCCGGACTTTACGGCAATCCGGGGCAGGTGAATTACTCCGCCTCAAAGGCAGCTATTATCGGCATGACAAAGACGGTGGCAAAGGAGTTCGGCTCGCGGAATATCACCTGCAATGCAGTCGCTCCCGGACTTATCCATACGCCTATGACCGACGTTCTCTCCGATGAGCTGAAAGCCAAAATGATCGGCGCAGTCGCCCTGGGCAGATACGGCGAGCCGGAGGAGATCGCCTCCGTTGTAAGCTTCCTGGTATCCGACGACGCGTCCTATGTTACGGGTCAGGTCATCGAGATCTCCGGCGGACTTTCAATGTAAGTTTCGAGTCACACAAAACAGAGAAAAGGAAGATAAAAGAGTATATGAGCAGAAGAGTAGTTATAACCGGACTGGGTGCAGTAACGCCTCTTGGTACTGGCGTTGAGAAATTCTGGGACGGCATAAAGGCAAACAAGTTAGGATTTTCCTATATCGACGCTTTCGATACGGAGCGTACAGGAGTGAAGATCGCAGGCGTTGTCCGCGACTTCGACGAGACAGAGTATTACGGCGTAAAGGGCTGCTTCGATAAAAAAGAAGCGAGACACCTGGACCGCTTCACAAAATATGCCGTTGTTGCGGCTCACGAGGCTATGGAGGACGCCGGAACCGATTTCTCCGACATCGACCCGTACAGAGCGGGCGTTATCGTAGGCTCGGGTATCGGCGGCATCGACCTGACACTGTCCGAGTACAGCAAGTACCTGGAAAAAGGCCCTAACCGCATTTCGGCATTCTACATCCCCATGATGATAAGCAACATGGCGGCAGGCACTATTTCCATGAAAACAAAGTTCATGGGCGCGAACTACGACGTTTCCACAGCCTGCGCCTCCGCCACACATTCTATCGGCGAGGCGTTCAGAAAGATCAAGGACGGCTATCTGGATGTCTGCCTTGCCGGAGGAACGGAGAGCACCAACGTGGAGTTCACATATGCCGGATTTTCAAACATGAAAGCCCTGACAAAGAGCGACGACCTGGAGAGAGCCTCTGTTCCCTTTGATAAGGAGAGAAGCGGCTTCGTTCTGGGCGAGGGCAGCGGAATACTGGTGCTGGAGGAATACGAGCACGCAAAGGCGCGCGGAGCCAAGATCTACGCGGAAGTCGCCGGCTACGGCGCTACCTGCGACGCATACCACATGACTTCGCCCATGCCTACGGGCGAGGCTGCCGGAATGGGCATGACCCTGGCAATGCAGGAGGCAGGTCTTGCGCCCTCGGAGATAGACTACATCAACGCTCACGGCACATCTACCGGTCTCAACGACAAGTACGAAACAGCGGCTATAAAGCTGGCTTTCGGCGAGGATGCAAAAAACGTGAAGATAAATTCCACCAAGTCCATGACAGGTCATCTTCTCGGCGCGGCAGGCGCTGTGGAGGCTATCGTCTGCGCAAAGTCAATCCAGGAGAATATTATCCACGCGACCGTGGGATATAAAGTTCCCGACGAGCTTTGCGACCTGGACTACTGCGTAAACGGCAACGTTCAGCAGGAGGTCGGCAATGTCCTCTCAAATTCGCTTGGATTCGGCGGACACAATGCGACCCTCTGCTTCAAAAAGGTCAGGGACTAAGGAGGTACGGTTATGGCAAATATTTTTAATGTTGATATAGATATCATCAGTCAACTGGCAGAGCTGGTTTCGGATAACGAGCTTTCGGAGATAACTCTGGAGTCCGGCGACAGCAGGATCACAGTCAAGGGAAAGAAATGTCCTCCTCCGCCCCCGGTTATGTCCATGCCTGTGGGTATGCCGGCAGCTTCGGCAGCTCCCGTAAATGCAGCCGAGACAAAGGCTGAAAAGCCTATGGAGGGAAATGTGGTGAAATCGCCTATCGTGGGCACTTTCTACCAGTCGCCGTCCCCCGACAAGCCGCCTTTTGTAAAGGTCGGCGATAAGGTGAAAAAGGGCGACGTTATCATGATAATCGAGTCCATGAAGCTGATGAACGAGGTGCAGTCCGAGTTCAGCGGCACGGTTGAGAGGATACTGGTGACCGACGGTCAGGCTGTTGAATATGACCAGCCGATCATGATAATCAAGTAATCCGGAGAAATACAGGCAATACCGGACAGAAAGGAGAATAACATGGCAGACGTTTTAATGAATAAAGAGCAGATAATGGAGATAATCCCCCACCGCGCCCCCTTTCTTCTCATTGACGAGATACTGGAAATGGAAGTGGGCGTCAGGGTAAAGGCGAGAAAATATATCGGGGAGGATGAATTCTGGTTCAAGGGACATTTCCCCGGCTACCCAGTGACTCCCGGCGTGCTCATGATAGAAATGCTTGCTCAGGCAGGCGCTGTATGTATGCTTTCAAAACCCGAGTTCAAGGGCAAGATCGGTCTCTTCGGCGGCATCGACAAGGCTAAGTTCCGCAGACAGGTAGTTCCCGGAGACGTTCTTGACCTGGAGGTCGAGATGATCCGCCAGAGAGGTCCTGTCGGAACGGGCAAAGCTCTCGCCTCCGTAAACGGCGAAAAGGCTGTTTCCTGCGAGATCACTTTTGTTGTCGCCGACAGCGATAAATAACAGCACGGCTCAAAAAGGAGTACAATATAAATGTTCAAAAAAATTTTGATAGCAAACCGTGGCGAGATAGCTGTCCGTATTATCAGAGCCTGCCGCGAGCTGGGAGTCCGCAGCGTCGCCGTATATTCCACGGCTGACAGAGAATCCCTCCACGCCCAGATCGCCGACGAAGCGGTCTGCATCGGCCCTCCGGCAACAAAGGACAGCTACCTGAACATGAACGCCGTTATCCAGGCTGCCGTAAACTGCGGCGCCGAGGCGATACATCCGGGCTTCGGCTTTCTCTCTGAAAATGCAGAATTTGCACGTCTGTGCGAAAAAAGCGGCATCGTGTTCATAGGCCCGTCCTATACGTCAATCGAAATGCTCGGCGACAAGGCTGCCGCCAAGGAGACTATGGCTGCGGCTGGAGTTCCGGTCATTCCCGGCTCAAAGGGCGCGGTCAGGAGCATAGACGAGGCTAAGAAAATCGCGGAAGAATGCGGCTATCCGGTGCTTGTAAAGGCGTCTGCCGGCGGCGGCGGACGCGGTATACGCCGTGTTGACAAGGCGGAGGAGCTGGAGGCGCAGATCACCGCCGCCCAGCAGGAGGCGAAGAACTTCTTCGGCGACGATACCGTTTACATCGAAAAATTCCTGGTAAATCCCCATCATGTTGAGATCCAGATAATGGCGGACAAAAAGGGAAATGTCATCTATCTGGGCGAGCGCGACTGCTCCATGCAGCGGCGCAACCAGAAAATACTGGAGGAATGTCCCAGCCCTATAGTCAGCCCGGAGCTGCGTAAGCGCATGGGCAAGGCGGCTGTTACGGCTGCCAGGGAGTGCGGCTACTACAACGCAGGAACGATCGAGTTCCTTGTGGACGAAAACCGCGATTTCTACTTCATGGAAATGAATACCCGTATACAGGTCGAGCACCCCATAACCGAGGAGGTCACGGGCTTCGACCTGGTAAAGGCGCAGATAGAGGTCGCCTGCGGTCTGCCGCTGCGTGTGAAGCAGAGCGACGTCAAGCTGACGGGGCACGCTATAGAGTGCCGCATAAACGCGGAGAATCCGGCGCAGAATTTCCGCCCTTCACCGGGCACGATACGGGCGCTGTACGTTCCCGGCGGCCCGGGAATACGTATCGACGGCGCAGTCTACCAGGGCTACACGATCACGCCCTACTACGACTCTATGATAAGCAAGCTCATAGCTCACGGCGCAGACCGCGACGAAGCGATACGGAAGATGCGCTGGGCGCTCTCGGAGTTTATCGTGGACGGCGTAGACACCAATATCGACTTCCAGTTGGAGATAATCAAGCAGCCGGAATTTCTCAGCGGCAATTACGACAACGGCTTCCTGACAAGATATATGGAAGCTAAGAAATAGGCGGTGAAATAGATGTTTGAAGACTTTTTTAATGTGGTCAAGCTCCGTTTCAACGGCGGAAACGAGGAAGCCGCGCCTACCTATAAATGCCCCAGATGTCAGGGCGTTTATCCGCTGGCACGGTATGAGGAGCTGTACAAGGTCTGTCCCGAATGCAACTACCACGGCAGGCTGTCTGCTCAGGAGAGAATAAAAATTATCGCGGACAAGGGCAGCTTCCGGGAGTTCGACGCAAAAATGGAGAGCTGCGACCCTATAAATTTTCCCAACTACACAGAAAAGCAGGAAGAACTTCGGGAAACTACCGGTCTTAAGGACGCAATTGTGACCGGAGAGGCGACTATCCGCGGAATCCCGGCTGTTATCGGCATTATGGACTCCCGATACATGATGGCGTCCATGGGAAGCGTGGTAGGCGAGAAGATTGCCCGCGCCTTCGAATACGCCACGGAAAAAGGACTGCCGGTAATTATGTTCACGGCTTCCGGCGGAGCGCGTATGCAGGAGGGAATTGTATCGCTGATGCAGATGGCTAAGACCTCCGGCGCGGTGCAGTATCACAGCAGCGCGGGAGGTCTGTATATAACTGTTCTTACCGACCCGACAACAGGCGGAGTTACCGCAAGCTTCGCCTCCCTGGGCGACATTATCATCGCCGAGCCGAAGATCCTCATCGGATTTGCCGGCAGACGCGTCATTGAGAGCACCATGCGGCAGAAGCTCCCGGACGACTTCCAGTTGGCGGAGTTCATGCAGGACAAGGGCTTCGTGGACATGATAGTGGAGCGGAAACGGCTTCGCGCCACCCTTGCAAATCTGCTGAGCCTGCACGGCTTCGGAAAAAAGGAGGTCTGAATCTTGGATAACCAGAAAACAGCCTGGGAAAGTCTGGCTCTTGTCCACATCAAGGGCAGACCTACCGTAAGAGACTATATTCCGCTTATTTTTACGGATTTCTACGAGCTGCACGGCGACCGCTACTACGGCGACGATCATGCCATTATCGGCGGTATCGCGCGGCTTGACGGCAGACCGGTCACAATAATCGCACAGGTAAAGGGCCGCGATCTCCAGGAGAATAAGGACTGCAATTTTGCAATGCCTCTCCCGGAGGGCTACAGAAAGGCACTGCGGCTTGCAAAGCAGGCGGAAAAGTTCCACAGACCTGTCATATGCTTTATAGACACTCCCGGTGCGCACGCCGGAAAGGAGGCTGAGGAGCGCGGTCAGGGAGAAGCTATCGCAAGAAATATCGCTGAGTTCATGACTCTGAAAACGCCTATTATATCCATAATTCTCGGAGAAGCCGGAAGCGGCGGCGCGCTCGCCCTGGGTGTCTGCGACGAGCTTGCCATGCTTGAGAATGCGCAATACTGCGTAGTATCGCCCCAGGGCTTCGCCAGCATCCTCTGGAAGGACGCATCGAGGGCGGAGGAGGCGTGCAACATCATGCAGGTGACGGCGGCTGATATGGTGCGCTTCGGTGTTGCGGAGACGATAATCGAAGAGCCTATCGGGGGAGCACATAACGATTTAGACAAAATTTCGGAAAATATTAAAGAATATTTGGCAGGTAAAATCGAAGAAAAATGTGCAAAAGATATTGACGTTTTGCTAAAAGAACGGTATACTAAGTTTAGAAAGATCGGTGAGTTCACGGAATGAGCCGATTTTAGAAATAATCCACAAAGGAAATCAAAAGACGGAGGTAATTATTTATGATTTTCAACAAAGTTAAGGAGCTTATCGTAGATCAGTTGGGCGCTGAGGAAGACGCAGTAACAATGGAAGCAAGCATTCAGGACGATCTGGGCGCAGATTCGCTGGATATTGTTGATCTTATTCAGAGCATTGAGGACGAGTACGATCTTTCGATTCCTGACGAGGCTGTTGAGTCTATCAAGACAGTTGGCGACATTGTTGACTATATTGAGAAGAACGCAAGCGCTGAGTAATTTTTAAGGCAACACCGCACAAAGATTGTACCGGAGATGCGCAGTCGATTTTTTCGTCAGATTGTATAAAAATGACGCAGACAGGCTGACGCCTGTCAAGGAGTTTTTGTGCAAGATGGCGGAAAAAGCGCAAGCAGATTCGGTGCAAAGCCATCAGGCGGTCTTTGTGCGGTGTTGCCTTAATGAAAGCGAAACGGAGAGCAAAAAGCTCTCCGTTTTATATTATCCTGAAAAATTGGGATTCCCAAGGGACAATGTCCCTTGGACAGAGTCCAGAGGCGGCGCCTTTGGCAGGGCATGGGACAGAGTCCCATATCGGCGGAACGCCGATGATACCTTCAGGCGCTCTGCAAGGGGTGAATTTTCAAACAGTCCGGCGGACTGTTTGAAAAGAGGGGACGCTCTGCAAGAGAGAGCGTCCCCTTAATTATGTAATACTGATCCTCTTAATTCCGATAGATAAATCTATCGGAATTAAAAGGATTGGTATAATCATACAGCTCTCGGAAACAGAGATCTGTATTAATATTCGATATCATCTCCTCAGTTAGATTTTGAAGCTGATGCTCTGCGCTCTTCCTCCTTTGCTTTGATATACTGGTTGTATCTCTCTTCATCCTCCGCCTTTTTCAGCTTAAAGAAATCGTAAATGTTGGAGGCGGCAAGCACCAGGCACAGACCTGTTACCACGGCAGCTATGATAAGCACACGTGCGACGGGGTCATCATCTGCCATATCCAGCATACTCTTGTAAGGGTAAAATGTAACCAGACCAACAGCCATTGCCATCAGAAAGACAACGAAGCTGGCAATATCAAGCTCCTTTTTCGGCTTTATGCTGCTGATGCTCATAAGGACGCCGCCGCCCAGCATAGTGAAGCCCATAGCCTTGGTGCCTGTTGATATGCCGTCAATAAGAGCGATCGTGTCTTCGTAATTTCTGAATGCCGGTGCAAGAGTGCTGATTAAATCCAGGCTCTTTGTCTGGTTCATCACGTAAAATCCCAGTATAGCGGCTAAAACCGCCAATATCATTTTAAATATTCTCATTAAATTCTCCTCCTTGAAGTTATCTCATACCTATTCGCTCAAAAACCATTGTAGCCTGAATTTTGTCACCGCCGAAAAAGCCTTTTGAGCCGGATGAGGTTGTGGAAATCGTGTGAAGTCTGTAGCCCATTGCAGCCTGCTGATTTATAACATTCTGTAGATTGGTAAGACTTCCGATTCCTGAGCCTGTGCCCAGAAATTTTTCAGTGAGAACTACCTGCAAAACAATGTACGGTTCTCCCATAGAGGTCTCCGCGTGTCCGACTACCTTGTCAAATCCGAATGATGCCATGTTCAAATCTCCTTTTTTAGAAATCAAAATCAAAGTTAAAATCGTCAAAATCAGAATCGTCCCAGCCTGCATCCCAATCCGTGTCCCGATCTGCGTCGAGATCAAATTCCCAATCACCGGAATCAGTGACAGCATCTGATGCCAGACTTGCTTCAAACTGGAGCAGCTTAGCCGTCACGCGCAGCCCGACCTCTGTGTAATATACCTCCTCAGCCTGTGTGAGATCGCTGTCCAGCGCATCAAATTTAGCGACATTCGTCGCATAATCCTCCAGGAACTTTGTGTAATCCGCCATAAGTGAAAGGGAGTCGGAATAAGAAAGGCTGTTATAATTGCTCATGAACGCTAAGTAGTCGTCCATGAATTTTTCATAGGCATCAATAGCCTCTTTCACCTCCGTACGTATCGTAGAAGCGGAAAGTGCTTCTGTGGGAGGCTCTGTGGGTTTTTCCGTTGGAGGCTCTGTGGGAGCTTTTGTAGGCGGCTCGGTCGGAGCTTTTGTCGGAGCTTCTGTGGGCTTCTCTGTTTTAGGCTGAGTTTTTTCCTCTGTTTCCGATTCAGCTACGGCTGAGGGGTTACTGTCTGACGGATCATAGGCTTCGCCGCTGCATCCCACGCCTGAAATCAACGCAGACGCCGCAGTCAGAAGAATAAAAATTTTTGCTTTCATAAGTAAACCTCCTGTTTTTTATTTCCGTTTATAATCCCCATATTAAGACCTCCTTAATTTTAAAGCAAAGCTGTCGTGAGAATATCCGGCAGCGCCTTGTAATTGAGCGGATGCAATAGACCCACTCACTGCAAGTATAGCATATTAAAAATTTATATAATGCCATTTTGGGATATTAAACTGACTTTTTTTGCTGCTCGTCGAATAAAATCTTCGGAGCAGCATTTTTATACCAAAACGGGATATATTATACCAAAATGGTATAATATATTCAAGGGGTTATTGTTTTTTGGGCTGAATCAACAAAGCTTCAATTATTTTATTGTGCAAAGTGGTGAATGATGAGACTTAAAGAACTGAGAATTAAAGCCGGCTTATCACAGCAGCAGCTTGCATTTAAGCTTAACACTACACAAAATACCATCAGCCGCTATGAAAACAATCAGAGGGAAATGGACTACCAGACCCTGATAGACGTTGCGGAGCTTTTCAATGTTTCTATAGATTACTTGCTGGGGAGGACGGATATTCCTACGTTTCCGCTGGCAAATACCAATCCCTCAAATTACGAGCGCTGTCTCCAGAGTATAGCAAGGTCACGTCATCAGACGCTGAGCGAGCTTCTTGATGATGTGCTGAATAATGTTCTAATAGAAAAATCAAAAAAATGGGAAAAATCAAATAAAGATAAGGGCTTATAATGCGAAAGGCAGGGAAAATTTCTCCCTGCCTCAGTCTGTCCAAAAACCCCGAAACTGGAAGCAGAATCGGGGTTAAAATTATTATTTAATAAAAATCAAGCAAAACTTCTAAAAAAGCAGGGGAAAATGAAATGAAAACGGAAGGTATCCTCCTTAATCCACTTCCGAA
>JAGBGT010000080.1 GCA_017935865.1 Ruminococcus sp.
ATTCGGAGGTGGAATACGGAGCATAGCCTCCGTTTTCTCTTCGTTTTCCCTTGCTTTTTAAGCATTTTGACTTGATTTTTACATTAATAATATTTTTAACCCCGATTCAGTATACAGATTCGGGGCTTTTTCGACTGACTGAAAGGGACATTGTCCCTTTGAAAACCCGATGTAAAAAGAGCTCCTGCAATTTTATCGATCGCAGAAGCTCTTTTAGCATTATTATTCAAATTCCAGCGTTTCCAGCATAAATTCCATATCCTGAACATACTCGCCGTAGTCCTGTGAGCCGTAAAGCGACGCCGCCGCAATAAAATTGCTGTCATAGACGTAATACCGCCACACGCCGTCCTTGCTGTAGATGCTCACGGAATTTCTGTTGACCTTAGTCGGCGTGATGTCGTATGGTTCGCGAATAGAAAACGCCGAATGCCAGGCTATATCCAGTCCGCCTGTCTGTCCCTCCGGAGTGAAGCGGATTCCCCAGTCGGTGAAATCGCCCTCTGTGGGATAGTCTATCTCCTTGGCGCTCCAGCTCTCCGGAACAAGCAGGGAGAACGCCAGATCATTTTTTGAGAAGCGCTGTAGACTGTAGCTTTTCTCCGCCGCAGCCGTCACCTCGACGGAGTACGCACCTGCCGCCTGAGCAGGATAGCTTTCCAAAAGATAGCCGTCGTAGGTGATGAGAACCTTGTCGCCGACCTTGACATTGTCCGATTTTACGCCGCTTTTGAAGCTCACGCTGACTTTTCCCAGATCAGTCTCGTTTATGAGCAGGGTCTTGCCATTGTTATCGCAGACAGTGCCCTCAAGGTAGTACAGCTCCTCCTGAGCCGCGGCGGTCGTTTCAGTTTTTCCGGGAACTGACGCTGCGGCAGGGGAGGTTTCCGCCCCCTGTGATTCGCCGCCGGACGGGATATCCTCCGTCTGCGGAGCATTTCCCTCCGCCGGCTGTCCGTCGTCCTCCGGAACAGTATCTCCGCCGGGCTGTGCTGTCTGAGTCGCGGCGATATCCCCGGAATTTGCCGAGCTGCTGCTGCCGTCTTCCGCAGGACGAACTTTTGGCAGCGTGACTTTCGCCTCCGATGCCGCAGTAACTATGCCCTCGCCGTTATCGTTGGGAACAACAGCGGCGTCAGAAGCGGAGTCCTTTCCGCAGCCTGCCGCAAGCACCATAGCGGAAACAGCCAGAGCCGCCAGTAATTTCTTAGGATAACTCATAAAAACACTTCCTTATCAGTGCTTATTCAGAAATCGACTCTGTCGATCTCCGTGATCGTATCAATATCTGCCGAGACAAAAGTGCTGCCGCTTACTGCATAGACGCAGTCGCCGATATATACGGCTCTCCTGAAAAAGTCGGTGGAATCCCCAAGCGCCAGGCTCAGTTCGCCCCGGAGGGTAAAGCTGCCGTCCTCATAGGAGAAGAACATATATTCAGTGGTGCAGTCCATGTAATTATCCGAACTGTAATCATAGGTGACCTTTGAAATGGGTACGCCGATGAGATTCTTTTCCGGAGCTATCAGCAGGGCTTTTCTCTCATACCGCGCCTCAGAGCTGACACTGGTATAGACGTCATAGCCCTCGTCCTGGTTGTTGCCGTTGGGGATATAATAAATTCCCTCCTCCTGCAAGTCGTAGACGTCGGAATTATTGAACATAACGAGCTTATAGCCGTTTTCAATGGCACTTTCATCCGCGCTTACGCCGAAGCCAAGAAGATGCCCGTCGTCCCACTGCTGCATATAGGTGCTGAATCCGGTGATGAAGAAATCGTCGGTGATAAACGGATTTGCCGGGTCGCTGAGGTCAATGGCGAAGAGGGGATCTGTCTGTCTGTAGGTCACCACATAACCCATATTTCCCTGGAAGCTTACCGACTTTATGCTTTCATCCTTGCCGAATCCGGTGACAGAGCCGACCTGGTTCAGATCCATATCCAGAACGTAGACGCGGTTATCCTGAACCCATTTGCCCGTCGTGCTGAACAAGCCGTCTCTTTCTTCCTCATAGCCGGAGTATGTCGCTGCGACGCGGAGATAGCCGTCGTACTCGCTGAGAGAGAACTGGTCGTTCACAGTGCCCTCAACAGTGGCTGAGGCTGTCGGGGTTATGCTTCCGCCGACAATGGAGATGCGCGTAATATCCGTATTATCCCAGCCTACAGCCGTATACATATTTTCCGCGGAGCAGTACACCGTTCCGGTATATCCGGCAAGAGCCTTTGTCTCTATGGCAGACGCCTGTCCCTCGGCGGTCAGGTCGATGCTGCCAATTACAGTATAGCTCAAAATATCTCCGTTGTCAAGAGGGTCGTGGGGGAGGAGGATATCCTCCGGCGGAATAAGCTCGCAGGTGTTCATGCCGCACTGCGGGATATAGTCTGACGTATCTTTCCAGTCGTCGATGACGTTGTAGTTGTAGGTGTCATAGGTCGAGATGAGGAACATATATCCCTCGGGAGAGATGCGGACGTCGGAGTAATAGCCGTCCTGGTAGTAGACGTCGAGGAGCTGAGGTTCGTCATCGCAGCTATAGAATGCCGCAAAGCTGGTGTCGTCCTCGCTGTAGTAATAGTAATCGTCGCAGTATTGATCGCTGTAGCTGCTTGTTGTGCCGATGACCGCGATCATGCCGTTGTAGAGGTACATATCGCAGACATTGAGGCTGCCCGACCAGTTGTCCTCCGGCTGCACAACAGAAGACAAAATATCAACGGTGCAGGAGGAGGTGAACTGTCCGTTGTCAACGGCTGCGATGTTCAGGCGGTTGTTGCTGCTGTCCAGGGAGTAGATGCGCTTGCCGTCGGTTTTCACGATATCAGCTTCGAGGACACCAGCTTCCTGGTTGTAGGTATCGGAGTGTTCCTGATTTTCCGCCTCAGCGCCCTCGCCCTTGGCTGTGAAATCGCCGTCGCTGAAATCCATTTCAAATGATTCATCCGCGGCGGATTCGGCGTAGGATACCGATGCGCCGTCAAAAGTATCATCAATACCGTAGTAGATATCGCTTGTATAGCGCGCTTCCATATCCTCATAAGCCTTTTCCATGAGCTTATAGACCTGTTTGTAGCTTCTTGCGCCTTTCATATAGGGCGCTTCGTATACGATCTCGGTTTCTTCGGTTTCACCGGTCTCTTCCGCGCCGCTGACTGCCATTGACGAGCCGGAGGGTCTGGATGCGGGTTTTTTGTCCTTATTTTGCAGATAATTCACGGAAGCCGCGCCTGTGCCGACAATTACCGCGCAGGCGGCTGCGGATGCGCCGATGCGTCCCCAGACGGAAATGCCTCTCCGCTTCTTCTCATGCTTTTTTGTGACTGCTTTTTCGTCCAGCATTTTCTTTATATTTTCGGGACTGACGGCTTCGGGTATCTCAATGGAGTCAAAGTAATCCTTCAGTTCGTTATTCTTCTTATCATTCATAGCTTTATCTCCTCTCTTATCGCGAAAGTTCGGCTCTGAGCTGCTGTTTTATGCGGAAGAGCCGTGAACGGACTGTGCTGGCTTTCAGGCTGAGTATATCTGAAATTTCCTCGCTCTTGTAGCCCTCGATGACGGACATGGAAAGAATGAGCCGGGACTGTGGGTCAAGCCTTTCAAGGGCGTCTTTCAGGTCAACGGACAGCTCCATTCCCTCGAATGTAACGTCCGCGGAAACAGCCGATTCCTCGTCGCTCTCCGTATATTCCAGCGCATCGGTGAAATATTCGCGCTGTTTTCTCTTGATCTTTGCCGATAATATCCGCATTATCCAGCTACGGAAGGCTTTCTCGTTTTTCAGTTTGCCTATGGAGCAGAAGGCGTCCAGCACCGCGTCGCTTATGGCATCGCAGGCATCGTGCTCATTCCGCAGACAGTACATGGCGATTTTGTACATATCCTTGTATATTGTCTCATAAATCCGGGCAAAAGCCGCAGTATCGCCGTTTCTGGCGAGCTTTATATTTTCGCTGAAATCATTGCTTGTCATAAAATCAGCTCCTTTCATGAATCGATTCAATAATATAGTGTCATTTCGACTGGATTTTGTTGCAAAAAATTTAAGGCAACACCGAACAAAGACCGCCAGACGGCTTTGCAAGGTATTGCCTTTATATTCGGCGGCTGATACGATCGGACGCCGGATGTTTTTTGATCAATACATATCAGTGTATACGTTTACCTCATCAACAACGTCGTCGTAAGAGCCGCCGTTCTGTAAATAAACATCGCTGAGCGTATTTATGAACAACTGTCTTATATCAGCGTCGTAATAGAAATCGGACACAGGGATCTGCGTTTCAAGTCCGTTCCGGTGAAATTCACGGAGATAATTCTGACCGCCTAAGTTTCCTGAAACATCGGAGGAAATGCCGATAAGCTGATTGTCTATGGCGTATTCCATTACGTCGGTGTTGTTGACATAATAATCCGATACGGTAGCATTGTACGTCATGCAGCCGTCGTCAACGCAGCTATGATAGATGAATGACTGCGCCAGATCGCCGTTATCTGTGGCAGGGTTGACGACTGCCAGATTTCCGCCCCAGAAGAAAGGCGCAGGGCCTTGACATATCGCCCAGTTGCCGTAGGTACTGCCGCCTACGCCGCCTGCCGCATCCATAAGGAATCCGCCCACGCTCCAGTTGGCGACGAAATAGCCCATTGTTTCCTGGCTTTCGCCGTCGGCTGTCCAATCGTCTGTCCACTGCATATTCCTGGAAATACCGCCTATATCCCAGAGATTTTTTGCCGCATCAGCCATTTCGCGGCAGAAGTCGTCGCTGTTGAAGCTGCCGCCGGATACCCATGGCGAGGTTTTTCCCTGGCTGTAGGCAAACAAAAATCCGGATGCGGAATCCGCCAGCGCGACATTTCCGCCTGTGTTATCGGAAATAGTTTCAGCCGACTTCCGGAACTTATCCCAGTTGCCGACAGCCTCCTGCATTTCCTCCGGACTCGTAACGCCCAGATACGCTTCCGCAAGAGCGGTATTATAGGCAAACGCTCCCGGCGAAACTGTCAGGGACGGAGCTGTAAATTCCCCGTAGGCGGATGTGCCCAGCGTTATTGTATACGGGTACGCGTGGCTGAAATGGCTCTCATTGAATCCCAGGTCGCTCATAGGCGCGGCGTAATTGGAATTGTCAATATACCGGTGTACCCAGTCCGGCTCGGCGAAATAGACGTCGATATCGTCTCCCTCTATAAACATCCGGTCAATATATTCCGGCACGTTAAAACCGGCGCGGTCAAGATTATAAAATTCTACATCGGATGGGTCGACGCCTGCAACGTCTATCCAGTTGTTGACAAGCTCCTCCAGCTCATAGCTCCATGCGACGATCGTGAGCGGAGTTTTGCCGCCGGAGGAAAGATTTAACACGCCGAGAGGCTCTGCACCGTTGGGCAACTGTACGGCGGCTGCCGTTGTAGTCGCCGGAGCGGTAGTCGTAGTCACCGTCGTTGTAACGGGAGCTGTAGTTACTTCCTCGGTCGTCTCGATCTCCTGCTCTTCATTAACATATGCGTCGTGTATCTCCTCAAGAGTCATGCCCTTGTATTTTTTCGGCATACGTCCGTCAGAGTCGGCTTCCTCGTCAAAGTCGTCGGCGTAGAAGAACGAAATATCGCCGTCCTCCACGATCATTAGCCATTCGTCGTCGAGATCCTCTTCGTCCTGGATCTCCTTGCGGTAGTCGTTGGCGTTCTCGCCGACGCAGTATTTTCTGCCGGAGGACACAATGCCGCTGAATCCGGGGTCGATTATGTCCTCCGCCGCGTCAAGGAGATCGTCGATACTGCCGCCGTCTCCGGCGTCCTCCTCGCGTCCGCAGGCTGTAGCGGAAAGCAGCATACTGACTGCCAGGGAGAATGATATAAGCTTCTTCATAATAATGTCCTCCTTTAAAATGTTAGAATATATGCCGAGGCAGCAGCCTCGCTGTTGCCTTAATTATATCATATAATCAGAAAAATTGCAATAATCGCGGATAAAAATTTGTGATTTTATTTTTCTCAGCGCGAACTTGCCCGCAGCGGCTCACCGCTTATATCATACAGCCCGTAAAATGTCAAGAAAGGCATTGACAATTCGGTTATATTTTTGGTATAATTAAATGTATAAAGTTTACGATCATACCGTTGGTGACAACAGGGAGGTAAAAATGAGATCATCTGCAACAAAAATTGCGCTGATATTATCGGCGTGCTGCGTATTTTCCGCATTTGCCGCGTCATGCAGCGAAAAAACTTCCAAGAAAGACAGCAAGTCGGGAGACGAGCCGGAGACGCAGAAATACAGTTGTAACGTCAGCCCGGAGGACTTTTCCGCAGAAGTTTTTTCCGGAATAAACAGAGACGGGCTGTACGGGGAGTTCGACACGCTTTTTTCTGCTGCCGGAGCTGAAAACCCGTTTGTATCTAATATTGGCTATATGATCGACGACGACGTGCTTAATATCAGTATGCTTGGCAACGACGATCCGTTCAACAGCTTTAACCATATGCTCAGCTCAGCCACGGGAAATACGCCGGATTATAACGATAATTTCGTTCCGAAGTCTTATTTCAAGGCTGTTGACGTGACATACAGCTATAACGAGGATATAGTCAGCTTGGAGGAATACGACGATCATATTTTCTTTCAGTGCAAACCGGGCAGCGGCGACGCCTATGTGGACGTAGACCTTACAATGCCCGAGGACGGCGAGCTTTGCTTCCATATCGGCGGTGAGAATTTCAGGCAGTACAACGTCTGGCTCTCCAACCATAAGGAGGGCGGCGATTTCACCGATTTTGAGTCCCTGGGCAGCTATGGCGGAGACGGCAAGGGTCATGTGCTGGATGCAGGTACTTTTAAAAAGGGAGAGGATGTTAAAGTCCGGTTTTCTATTCTCCCGGATGACGGGATGAGATACTCCGGAAGCGAATATCTCATGGTCAACAGCAATTCCGGCTTTAATTTCTATTATGCCGATGAAACGGCTGTAAACGGCGATCTGGAGCAGTTCGCGGCGCAGCCCTTTGTTCTGGATGAGGAGGCTTCCTCCTACGAAAAGCTGGTGGGCACGGTCACAGCGGGGGAGGGAAAGATCCTGATGACCTGCCTGCCCTATGATACGGAGCACAAAATAACGGTGGACGGCGAGAAACTCGAAAGTCTTGTTGATGACAAGCTGAATAACGGGGACGGCGACCGGGGCGAGGTCGTGGTTTTCGGAGAGTTTATCGGTCTGAAGCTGCCGGAGGGCGACCACGAAATAGAGATCAGATTTACGGAGAAATATGACAAGGACGAATACCGGGCGGTCGACAAATTTGCGGAGCTTTTTTTTGAGGGAGACAGCACGGACAAAATGCTGGAGATAATGTTCCCGGATGATCTGATATCGGAAGCCGACAAGGAGGAGCTGACGGACTATTTCTACTACGCATCGGCTTCTTTTGAGGATATGTACCCGGACTGCAAGCTTATCTCCAGATGCTTCCGGAGACTCCGCAAGGCGGACGAGCAGGGACTTGAAAACATCAGCCGGTTTTACGATCTTGCCTATGAGAATTTCGGAGTGGAGCATGACGAAGTCAGTCTCAGAAATGCCGGGATATACCTGCTGATACTTGAATATGAAAACAGCTCCGGGGAGACAAAAAGAGCATATCATCCCGTTTCCGCTGCCGAAATTGACGGAAAGTGGTGCGTTTACTTCGCGTAGAAGAGAAAAATTTAAAAATATGTGATTTTTGTCTTGACTTATTTTAGCGAAAAGAGTATAATATTAGTGTACGACAATTTATGTTAAAAATGGATTCTTGTAATATTTTTAACATATAATACTATACTGGAGGTTTTTTCAATGAGCAGAGTTTACAATTTCAGCGCAGGTCCGGCTGTACTTCCCGAGGAGGTTCTCAAGGAAGCAGCAGATGAAATGCTGGACTACAAGGGCTGCGGAATGTCCGTTATGGAGATGTCCCACCGCTCAAAGGTTTACGATAACATCATCAAGGAGGCTGAGCAGGATCTCCGCGATCTCATGAACATCCCCGATAACTATAAGGTTCTCTTTCTTCAGGGCGGCGCATCACAGCAGTTTGCGGCAGTTCCTATGAATCTCATGAAGAATAAGAAGGCTGCCTATATCATCACCGGTCAGTGGGCTAAGAAGGCTTACCAGGAGGCTCAGATGTACGGCGAAGCCGTTGCCGTTGCTTCCTCCGCCGACAAGACCTTCTCCTATATCCCGGACTGCTCCGATCTGGACATCCCCGAGGATGCTGACTATGTTTACATATGCGAGAACAACACTATCTACGGCACAAAGTTCTGGGAGCTTCCCAACACCAAGGGCAAGGATCTGGTTGCGGACGTTTCTTCCTGCTTCCTTTCAGAGCCTGTTGACGTAAGCAAGTACGCTGTTATCTACGGCGGCGTTCAGAAGAATGTCGGACCTGCCGGCGTTGTTATCGCTATCATCCGCGAGGATCTCATCACAGACGACTGTCTCCCCGGCACTCCTACTATGCTGAAATGGAAGACTCAGGCTGACAACGATTCTCTCTACAATACGCCTCCCTGCTACGGCATCTATATCTGCGGCAAGGTATTCAAGTGGATCAAGAAGATGGGCGGTCTTGAGGCTATGAAGGCTCTCAACGAGAAGAAGGCTGCTGTTCTCTATGATTTCCTGGATCAGTCCAAGATGTTCAAGGGCACTGTTGAGAAGAAAGACCGCTCGCTGATGAACGTTCCTTTCGTAACAGGCAACGACGAGCTGGATAAGAAGTTCGTTGCCGAGTCAAAGGCTGCCGGCTTTGAGAACCTCAAGGGTCACAGAACCGTAGGCGGAATGAGAGCTTCTATCTACAACGCTATGCCTATGGAGGGCGTTGAAAAGCTGGTCGAGTTCATGAAGAAGTTCGAGCAGGAAAATTCCTGATTTTAATACAAGAAAGAGGTAAGTGAAATGTTTAACGTACAGACACTCAATAAGATCTCACCTATCGGTACAGATATTTTCGATAAGAACAAGTACGCTGTTGCTGACAACTGCGCAAATCCCGAGGCTATCATGGTAAGAAGCGCAAAGATGCACGACATGACTTTCGGCGACAAGCTCCTCTGCATCGCACGTGCAGGAGCAGGCGTGAACAACATCCCTGTTGACCGCTGCGCACAGGAGGGCATCTGCGTTTTCAATACTCCCGGCGCAAACTCAAATGCCGTTAAGGAGCTGGCTATCTGCGCACTTCTTCTTTCATCCAGAAAGATCGTAGAGGCTGCCGGCTGGGCTGCTTCTCTCAAGGGCACAGAGGACGCTCCCAAGACTGTTGAGGGCGGAAAGTCCAAGTTCGCAGGTCCCGAGATCAGCGGCAAGACGCTTGGTATCATCGGTCTGGGCGCTATCGGCGGAAAGATCGCCAACGCTGCCGAGGCTCTGGGCATGACAGTTATCGGCTTCGATCCCTACCTCTCCGTAGGCGCGGCTCTCCGGATGGATCCCTCTGTAAAGATCGTCGGCGACATCAACGACATCTACAAGCAGAGCGACTACATTACAATTCATATGCCTTACACAGCTCAGACCAAGAATACTATCGACGCTGAGCAGATCGCAATGATGAAGGACGGCGTTCGTCTCATCAACCTGGCACGCGGCGAGCTTATCAACTCACAGGCTGTGATCGACGCTATCAAGGCAGGCAAGGTTGCCAAGTATGTTACAGACTTCGCTGACGACATCGTTCTGGGCGAAGAGAATGTTATCGTTCTGCCCCACCTCGGCGCATCCACACCGGAGAGCGAGGACAACTGCGCGGTTATGGCGGCTGAGGAGATCATCGACTACCTGGAGAACGGAAACATCAGAAACAGCGTGAATTACCCCAATCTGTCGATGAACGCTGTTGGCACGAAGATCTGCGTTATCCACAAGAACGTTCCTACGACGATTGCTTCTATCACCACAGCAGTTGGCAACGAGGGAATCAACATCGAGAACATGGCGAACGCAAGCAAGGGCGATTTCGCTTACACGATGCTGGACGTTACCGGCGAAGTTCCTGCTTCTGTTGAGGGCAAGATCAATGCTGTTGACGGCGTTGTAAAGGTAAGAGTTATTACTAAGTAACTATAATAAGCCCGTGAGAGATCGCGGGCTTTTTCTTTTGATGATATGATAATAATTTCGATAAAAGATGTACCGAAAGCCGAACAGCACGGTCACGCCTGGGAATTGCTGCGGCAGTGCCTGAAACGGCGTGGAATAGCCTTTTCAGAGGAGGATATCCTGAAAGGGGAGTACGGCAAGCCCTACCTCCCGGCGCATCCGGAGATTCGCTTCAACATCTCCCACGCCGATGGCATAGCCGCCTGTATCGTGTCGGAGAGGGAGTGCGGCATCGACTGCGAGCCTGTGCGGCAATATCGTCCTAATGTGATGAGGAGAGCTTTTTCCGAGAGGGAGATATCTCTTGTTGAAAATGCCGCCGATGGGGAGAAAGATCTGATTTTCTTCCGCCTGTGGACGCTGAAAGAAGCTTATATCAAGGCGATAGGCATGGGACTTTCATTTCCGCTGAGGGAGGCGGAGTTCGGCTTTTGCAACGGCAGGATAACGACGGAAATACAGGGGTATTCTTTCCGGCAATATACTGCTAAAAACGGAGAATATGTGATTTCGGTCTGCGAGAATGTGAATAAAATGTAAACATTTCACAGTGATATTGACAATCGGGATAAAAAGGTTTATACTAATATTAGCACTCGAAGAGATAGAGTGCTAATATTTTTATTCGTGGAGATGTTTAATATGGAAACAAAACAGTTCAAAGCCGAATCTAAGCGTCTTCTTGACATGATGATTCATTCTATTTACACTCATAAGGAAATCTTTCTCCGTGAGCTTATCTCAAATGCCAGCGACGCTATCGACAAGCTCTATTTCAAGTCACTTACCGATGATAAGGTCGGTCTTTCCAAGGACGATTTCGCTATCTGGATCACTGCCGATAAGGACAGCCGGACTCTTAAAATCACCGATAACGGCATCGGCATGACCGCCGAGGAGCTGGAGAATAACCTGGGTACAATCGCAAACAGCGGCTCTCTTAAATTCAAGACGGAGAATAAGCTGGACGAGGACAGCCAGATAATCGGTCAGTTCGGCGTTGGCTTCTACTCCGCATTTATGGTCGCGAAGAAAGTGACCGTTATTTCTAAGGCTTACGGCTCTGACAAGGCTTACCGCTGGGAGTCCGAGGGCGTGGACGGCTATACGATCTCCGAGGATGACAAGGCGTCCGTGGGCACTGAGATCATTCTGGAGCTTCTGGACGACACCGACGATGAGAACTATGGCGAATTCCTGGACACCTACCGCATCAAGGGACTTATCAGCAAGTACAGCGACTATATCCGCTTCCCAATAAAGATGAATGTCACCCACAGCCGCCCGGTGGAACAGTCCGAGGAGGACAAGGCTGCCGGAAAAGCTCCCGAATATGAGGAGTATATGGAGGTGGAGACCCTCAACAGCATGGTCCCGCTCTGGAAGAAGAACAAGTCCGAGCTGAAAGAGGAGGACTACAAGCACTTCTACACCGAGAAATTCTACGACTACAGCGAGCCGCTGAAATACGCCCATGTAGTAAACGAGGGTATGCCCAGCTACAATGCTCTGCTCTATATCCCGTCGAAAGCTCCCTATGATTTTTATTCCAAGGAGTTCAAAAAGGGCTTGCAGCTTTACTCCAACGGCGTGCTCATCATGGACAAGTGCGAGGATCTTCTGCCCGACTATTTCGGCTTCGTAAAGGGTCTGGTGGACAGCGAGGATCTTTCGCTGAATATCTCCCGTGAAATGCTCCAGCATGACAGACAGCTAAAGATCATCGCCAAGAGCATCGAAAAGACGATTGCCAGCGAGCTGAAAAAGCTGCTCTCCAACGACCGCCCCAAGTATGAGGAGTTCTGGAACGCTTTCGGCTTGCAACTGAAATTTGGCGTGTACAGCGGCTACGGCGTGAATAAGGAGAAGCTTCAGGATCTGCTGCTGTTTACGTCCTCCAAGGGCAAGCTGGTAACTCTCGACGAGTATGTCACCGCTATGCCGGAGGAGCAGAAGTACATCTATTATGCAACGGGTGCAAGCGCCGCACGCATAGAGCAGTTGCCGCAGACGGAGCTTATCAAGGACAAGGGCTTCGAGATCCTCTATCTTACGGACGATGTGGACGAATTTGCCGTGAAGATGCTGATGAATTACAAGGAGAAGGAGTTCCGCAACGTTTCCTCCGACGATCTTGGCATCGAGGATACCGAGAAGCAGGAAGACGTCAAGGCAAAGGAGGAGGAGAGCGCCGATATGCTCAAGGCTATGGCGGACGCTCTGGACGGAAAGGTGACTAAGGTCGTACTCTCCAAGAGGCTGAAATCCCACCCGGTCTGCCTGACAAGCGAGGGAGAGATCACGCTGGAAATGGAGAAGGTTCTCAGCGCGATGCCCGGAAATGACGGTCATGTCAAGGCGCAGAGAGTTCTTGAGATCAATCCCGGTCACGAGATCTTCGGCAAGCTGAAGGCTGCGTCCTCCGACAGCGAAAAGCTGGGCAAGTACGCCAATCTGCTGTACACGCAGGCTCTTCTTATAGAGGGTATGCCTGTTGAGAATCCTGTTGAGTTCTCGAATCTTATTTGTGAATTGATGTAGAGCGTGTTCATATAAAACAGGGAATGGGACGGAGTCCCAAGTCGGCGCAGCCGACAAAACCGGGTTTCAAAAGGGGCAATGCCCCTTTTGCAGAGTCCAGAGGCGGCGCCTCTGGCAGGGTTTGGGACGGAGTCCCATATCGACCGCAGGTCGATGTTTGCTTTAGGGCAACACCGCACAAAGCACGCCTGATGGCTTTGCACGTCATCTGCTTGCATATTTTCCGTCATATCACACAAAAATCG
>JAGBGT010000008.1 GCA_017935865.1 Ruminococcus sp.
GATTTTCCGTCATATCACACAAAAACTCCTTGACATACGACAGTATGCCTGCGTCGTTTTTATGCAATCTGACGAAAAATCTGACTGCGTATCTGACGCACAAGATTTAATCAGTGCTTCCTTAAATAAAAATAGAGAGAAATTTTCTATTTAAAAGGAGAAATTTCTCTCTGTTTTTTTATATATGGACAACAAGTTTTTAAGGGAACGCCCTCTCTTGCAGGGCGCACTACGTGCCGTCCCCTTTGTCGCTTCGCGACATTTCCCCACCCCGTGGGGACTCACCTCTTTTCCAACAGTCCACTGGACTGTTGGAAAATTCACCCTTTGCGGAGCGCCTAAAGGCAATCGTCAACCTGCGGTCGACCTTGGGGGCGTTGCCCCAAACCCCGTTACCTGATGCTTATTTTTCAGTTTTATTCTCGCTGTCCTTGTTTTCTTCGCCAAGAACCTCAGCGCCAAGATTATTAAGAAAATCTGCCACAATAAACCTCGGACGATGCTTTACCTCAGCGTAGATCTTTCCCACATATTCTCCGATAATTCCCAGCGCAAGCAACTGCAATCCACCTATGAACCAGATCGCGCACATTGTACTTGACCAGCCAAGCTCGCTGTATCCGGCTATCTTCACGATCAGCGCCCACAAAATAGCGAAAATGCTCACAATGAAAATGATAAATCCGGCAGATGTGATAAGCTTCAGCGGCTTCGTGCTGAATGATGTTATGCCGTTTATGGCAAAGGAAAGCATCTTTTTCAGGGGGTACTTGCTCTCACCGGCAAAACGCTCCGCCCTCTCGTAGTACACATTGCAGCTCTGGAAGCCGATAAGCGGCACCATTCCGCGGAGGAACAGATTGACCTCCTGGAAATTGGCAAGCTCCTGCAAAACGCGGCTGCTCATAAGCCGGAAGTCGGCGTGATTGTAAACTACGTCCGCGCCCATGATCTTCATGAATTTGTAGAAGCCCTCCGCCGTGAATTTCTTGAAGAAAGTGTCGGTTTTGCGGGCGCTTCTCACGCCGTATACCACCTGGTTGCCCTCGTGGTAGCGTATGACCATCTCGTCAATGGCATTTATGTCGTCCTGGAGATCCGCGTCCATAGTTATCGCCATGGAGCATATGTCCTTTACGGTCATAAGACCGGCAAGAACCGCGTTCTGGTGACCGCTGTTCCGCGCCAGGTTTATTCCGGAGAAGAACTCCGGATCGGCGGCGTGAAGCTCCTGGATAATGCTCCAGGTTTTGTCCTTTGAGCCGTCGTTTACGAAAACCACCCGGCTTTCACGGGAGATCAGCTCGCGTTCGATCAGCGAAATATACTTTTCCTTGAGCCGCTTTGCCGTCTCATGGAGAACCGCCTCCTCGTTGTAGCAGGGGACAACCATATACAAAGTTTTTTCATCAGTCATGTTTTTTTCCTCATATCCGATCAGAACTTGTTCTTCTGATCCTCGATCATTTTCAGCAGATCGTCAACGGACATATCCGACGGACTTTTCTTTGAGGCGGATGATCTGCTCTTGCCTATGATATCTGAAATATCGGGAGAATCCGACTTTTTAGGCGCAGCCTTGGGAGCCGCCGATGTCCGGCTGCCGGCAGAGCCTCTTGAAAGCTCGGCGACCTGTGCCTTTGAAAGCACGCCTGTGTTGTCGGAAATTCTTGTAAAGGACGCAGTATTGCCACCCTCAGCCTCCGCAGTCTTTCTCAGCATTTCCTCTCTCAGGGCGTCGGCGGTGGGAACAGCCGATGTCTGCGCACCGGGATTTCTTGCTGCAAAAGCCGATTCTGCCGAGCCTGTTTTCTGCGCCTTGAACTGCATCGTGCGCTCTTTCTCACGCTGATAGGGCGAGTTGGGGTTGACCTGTTTCTGTGAGAAATTCTCAGCGATGGACATTTTCTTCCTCTCCAGCTCCGGCTTAACGGCGATGTCGGAATCCGGTTCATACAGCGGATCGTTGTTTCTGTATCTGCCGTTTTCTTCCTCTTCCTCGTCCTCATCATCGTCGTACTCGTAGAAGTCGTACTCGTCGCTGTCGTCGCTGCGTTTTGAACGCGCAACTGCGGAAATAATGAAGATCAGAAGCAGCAGTACCGGTACGCCCAGGAGCACGATGATGCCGGTGACGCTTCTTGCGAATGTGATGAAACGTCCCAGTTCCAGGCTTTCGGGATAACCGGTGCAGACAGCCGCTATGCTGCTTTTCGTGATCGCTCCGGCGCTGTCCTCGTGGAGCGAATCCTTGGTGTAGTAAGCCTGTGCGCCGTTGTCGGCTTCGGAAATAACCGTGATACTTCTCAGGCAGAGCTTTCCGGGGTTATCGGCAGGGTAGCAGAGCACGATATCTCCGGGGTTTATAGTCACGCCCTCCGCGTCCTTGGCAATGAGAGCTGCGCCGGCAGTGATATCGCCTGCCATGGGGTTGTCATCGCCCACGATGTAGATGTGTCTGCCGAAGAGCGCCGGAGTTTTTCCGCCGGAGAATAAAATATTTGCTCCTGCGGATACTATAACAGCGGCGATACAAAGAATTATCACCAGCAGTTTTAGGAACGAAAACCTCTTCTTCTTTTCCATTTTTGTGATTCCTTTCTGTGAATGATTTTTTTCTGAGCCGCCGTGTTTTCTCTCTGTTGGCAGCCCGATCTGAAATGCAGATTCGTGCATTTCGTATATCTTTCTTTATTATACCACATAATAATCAATATTTCAAATGTTTTTTGCATTTTTTAGAAAGTTTTATTATTTAATTTATCAATTCTCGTTTCAACAACTGCGTGCTTGTGGTAATTCACAAAAAAACGGCAAATAATTCCGTAGATTGGTTATATTGTACAATAATGCTGGAGACGTTTAGTTAAAATGCAGTCTCTTTTCAGTAAAATGTAAATTCCGTTGATAAATATTTGTGGAAATATACAATTGAAATAAATTGCGAAATGTGGTAAAATAATACTATACCGTGTGTACAGGGGAGAATTACGGCTTTTTGGCATGACAGCGAAGAATGCGTTTTTATCTGATCGGAATATTCCCTTGAAAATATACACAGAGTTAAACGCCGCGTACTCGGCAGATAGGAGATTTTATTTATGTCAACATCCAAGACTCAGATCCTTGACAAAATCAAAGAGGACTTCCCGAAAAAGCTCCAGGCTCTCTATAGCGTAACTCCCGAGGAGGCTTCCGATAAGCAGGTCTATCAGGTTCTTTCTTCCGTTATCGTTGATATTCTCGGCGCAAAGAGACAGAGCTTCATTAACCACACCCATTCTGTGGGAGGAAAGCAGATCTACTACCTCTCAATGGAATTTCTTATGGGCCGCTCACTTAAAACAAGCATCTACAATCTCGGCATCGCAGAAGAAGTCCGCGCAATGCTGAAGAAGCATACTATCAATATGGACAAGGTATTCGAGCACGAGCCGGACGCAGGTCTGGGCAACGGCGGTCTCGGACGTCTTGCTGCCTGCTACCTTGACGGTCTCGCCACGACAGGCTTCCCGGCAATGGGATATTCCCTGTGCTACGAGTACGGTATCTTCCAGCAGAAGCTGGAGGACGGCTGGCAGACCGAGCTTCCCGACAACTGGCTCCCGGGCGGCAGCGTATGGCTCGTTCCCAAGCCCGAGCTTGCTATCGAGGTTCATTTCGAGGGCGATCTCCAGGAGTACTGGGACAATCAGTATCACTACATCTCCCATGTAAACTACAATACCGTTGTGGCAACGCCCTACGATATGTACGTTTCCGGCTACGGAAGCGACGGCGTTTCCGTGCTCCGTCTCTGGTCGGCTAAGGCTCCCAGCTTCAATATGGCTGACTTCAACGAGGGCAACTACGCAAAGGCTCTGGCACAGAACGCAACGGCAAACGCTATATCCAAGATACTCTACCCCAACGACAACCACGCCGAGGGCAAGAGCCTCCGTCTGAGACAGCAGTACTTCCTCTGTGCGGCTTCTATCGGAGACATTGTAAACAGCCACATGATGGTTTACGGCACGCTGGAGAACCTGGCTGAAAAGGTAGCTATCCACATCAACGATACCCACCCGACGCTGGCTATTCCGGAGCTTATGCGCGTGCTGCTGGACGACTGCGGCTACGGCTGGGATCAGGCATGGGACATCGTTACAAAGACATTCGCCTACACTAACCACACCGTTATGGCTGAGGCTCTGGAAAAGTGGGATGTTAACCTGGTCAAGCACGTTATCCCGAGAATTTTCTCTATCATCGTTGAGATAAACAACCGCTACTGCCAGTCCCTCATGGAGAAGAACGGCGGAGACAGCGCAAAGACGACGCGTATGTCCATTATCAAGGACAACATGATCCATATGGCAACCCTCTGCGTTGCCGCTTCACACAGCGTAAACGGCGTATCAAAGCTCCATTCGGAGATCATCAAGGAGTCCGTATTCCGCGAGGAGTACGAGAATACGCCTTATAAGTTCAAGAACGTAACAAACGGCATCGCATACAGAAGATGGCTGTATCAGTCCAACCCCGGTCTGACACAACTGCTCACCGACACTATCGGCGACAAGTTCATCAAGGACGGCGCAGAGCTTATCAGACTGAGAGATTTCCAGGACGACGAGACTGTCCTCCAGAAGCTTACCGAGGTAAAGCAGGAGAACAAGAAGAAGTTCGCCAAGTATGTGAAGTCCCAGAGCGGCATCATTCTGGACACGGACAGAATTTTCGACGTACAGGTAAAGCGTCTCCACGAGTATAAGAGACAGCACCTGAACGTTATGAATATCCTTGCCGATTACGCATATCTGCTGAACAACCCTGACGCTCCATATACTCCCAAGACCTATATTTTCGCGGCAAAGGCAGCTCCAGGCTACTATCTTGCCAAGCAGATCATCAAGATGATATGGGCGATTTCTGAGGAAATCAGAAAGAATCCCAGGATCAGCCAGAAGCTTCAGGTCGTATTCCTGGAGAACTACTGCGTAACGCTTTCCGAGCACCTCATGCCGGCTTCCGACATTTCTGAGCAGATCTCTCTTGCAGGAACAGAGGCTTCCGGTACGGGAAATATGAAGTTCATGCTCAACGGCGCGGTTACGCTGGGTACTCTTGACGGCGCAAATATCGAGATCAAGGAGGCTGCCGGCGACGACAATATAGTTATCTTCGGCATGACGACTCCCGAGGTAAACGCTCTCAAGGCAAGAGGCTACAATCCTAACGAGTATTTCAACAATGACGGCAGAATAAAGGAAGCTATCGAGCGTATGTACCACGGAATCAACGGCTGTACCTTCAACGATGTTGCCGATTCTCTTAAGAACCGCGACCCCTATATGGTTCTGGCGGATTTCGACAGCTACAGAAAGGCGCAGGCGTATATCACCGAGTGCTACAACGACAAGATGAAGTGGGCGAAGATGTCTCTGAACAACATCGCCGGCGCAGGAATCTTCTCTGCCGACCGTGCAGTCACAGAGTATGCCGACAATATCTGGCATCTTAGATAACAAAGGCAAAAATTCCCCTCTCAGAAATGGGAGGGGAAATATTTGCAGTTAGATCAATAACAAAAAAACCAACAAATTGGAGACAAATATTATGAAACCTATCTATGATACATGGAATCTGGGCTATAAGTCGATCTTCGGCGCAGTCAGACAGTTCGATACCTGCCGCTTCTCCATACGCCTTTCCAAGGATATAAGACCTGATTTTCCGCCTGTTATCGTGCTCTTCCGGACAGGCTTCAAAGAGCGCTTTCTGCCCATGAGCGTTTCTGCCGAGGAGGAGGACTGCTTCGTCTATAGCTGCGAGTTTACTCCCAGATACAGCGACGTCCACTACTACTACTTCTCCTACACCAGCGGCGGAACGCGGCACTATATCAAGCGCGTTAACTGCCACGAGGGCGCAGAGCGTGACGGCGAACTTTTCCAGCTCACCGTATATGCCCACGATTACGAGACGCCGGATTTTCTCAAGGGCGGCGTTATGTACCAGATCTTCCCCGACCGTTTCTGCAAGAGCGGCAAGCCCAAGGAGAATATCCCGGAGGGCAGAGTGCTCCGGGAGGACTGGGAGGGTACTCCCTGGTACAAGCCCGACCACAACGGTCACGTGTGGAACAACGACTACTTCGGCGGCGATTTCGCAGGTATACAGTCCAAGCTGAAATACCTGAGCAGCCTGGGCGTCACCTGCATCTACCTGAATCCGATATTTGAGTCCCACGAGAACCATCGCTACAATACCGCCGACTACCGCAATGCCGATCCGCTGCTCGGCACAAACGACGAGTTCGGGGAGTTGTGCGCGGAGGCGAAAAAGTACGGCATATCGGTGATTCTTGACGGCGTATTCTCCCACACGGGAGCCGACAGCCGCTACTTCAACAAATTCGGACGCTACAAGGACGAACCGGGCGCATATCAGTCCAAGGACAGCAAATACTACGACTGGTACACTTTCATCAACTACCCCAACGAGTACGAGGCGTGGTGGGGGATCGACACCCTGCCAAACGTCTGGGAGAACAACGAGGACTACACGGAATTTATCTGCGGCGAAGAGGGCGTGCTGAAATACTGGCTGGACAAGGGCGCAGCCGGATTCCGTCTCGACGTTGCAGACGAGCTTCCCGATCAGTTCCTGAATAATCTGAGAAAATGCGTCAAGGACTACGGCAAGGACAAAATAGTCATCGGAGAGGTCTGGGAGGACGCCTCCAATAAGGAGAGCTACGGCGTGAAGAGACGCTATCTCCTGGGCGATCAACTGGATTCCGTTATGAACTATCCTTTCCGCGAGGCGATAATCAGCTTTGTCAAGGGCGGTCAGGTGAGAGATTTCATCTACTCCATAATGACGATACTGGAGAATTATCCTCAGCCGTCCATTGACGTGCTGATGAATTTCGTGTCCACCCACGACATAGAGAGAGCTATAAACCGACTTGCCGGAGACTACTGCGATGACAAGGACAAGGACTGGATGGCGGAGCGTTATCTTACGCCGGAGCAGTATGCCCAGGGAAAAAATATGCTTAAAGTGGCAATGGCGCTGATGTTTTTCCTCCCCGGCGTGCCCAGCATCTACTATGGCGACGAGGCGGGACTTCAGGGCTATAAAGACCCGTTCAACCGCCGGTGCTACCCCTGGGGCAAGGAGGATCAGGAGCTTATCAGCTTTGTTTCGGAGCTGAGCCGTGTGAGAAAGTCCATCCCCAACATGAAGAGCGGCAGAACATATTTTGTCATCAACGAGGGTCAGACCATCGACGAGCGCCTTGTGGGATTCACAAGACAGGGCGCGGAGGATTATATTATTTTTGTGAACAGATCGGGAGAGGATGTAACGGTCAGCGAGCTTTCGTCCAAGCTGGAACGTTTCAGGGATCTCAAGCCTTTCAACGGCAGCTATAAGGACGACGTCCTTACTGTTCCGGCATACGGATATGCAATTATCCGGGCGACTTTTGTAAAATAATTGCTGAGTTGATGAATTATTTAAGATTATTTTAAGAAAAGTGGAATATAATACAAGTGGATTAAGGAGAACGGAATTTGCAGATTTTCATTCTCCGCAAAGATCCCCCAATTCCCCTTCTATGTTTATTTGATACTTTTTCTGATAGTACCTGTAATTTTCAGGTACTTTTTTCTTTTTATACAGATTTCCCCGGAAGCTGAGCCATGCGGCACTTTCAGTTTCCGGGGGAATTAGCATTATAATCCGAAGCTGATAGACAGCGCGGTGTTGACTTTGTCCATGGAGTTAAGGTCAAGCTCGCCCATTTTCTCGCCCAGCCGCTTTTTGTCAATAGTGCGTATCTGCTCCAGTAGGACGATGCTGTCACGGGTAAGACCGCAGTTGTCCGCCTTGACCTCGATATGGGTTGGCAGGCGGCTTTTGTCGTGGCGGCTGGTTATGGCGGCGGCGATAACTGTGGGGCTGTGCCTGTTCCCTACGTCGTTCTGTACGATAAGTACCGGGCGCACGCCGCCTTGCTCCGAGCCGACGACAGGGCTGAGATCGGCGTAATATATTTCTCCTCTTTTAACGGACATGATTATTAGCTCCTTTCGGGTTTCTATGAATACAAGTTCTGAATGTATTATTGAACCGTTTTCCGGAAATATACAGGGTTATTGAATCCATTATGAAATCTTGGTGCAATTTTTGGTTTTCCCCATTTACAGTTTGTATGTTTCCACGAATTTGTGAAAATAATTTACCCGGATGCTTGCTATTTTCTGTAAATGTGATATAATATAATATGTGAAGCTGTACATATTGTTATTGTCGGCTTCGCATTTATCGGATTATTCTAAGGAGGTCCTATTTATGGGAAATAGTAAAGGCGGAAATAAGATCGCGGTTCTTGGTGCAGGAAACGTAGGAGCAACCGTAGCATATACACTTGCTGTTGCGGGAACCTGCTCGGACATAGTTCTTATCGACATAAACAAGGAGAAAGCCAAGGGAGAGGCTATGGATATCCGTCAGGGCGTTTCATTCAGCCACAATGTTGAGGTTTTCGACGGAACATACGACGACGCTGCCGGCTCTGATATTGTTGTTGTCACACTGGGTCTTGCACGTAAGCCCGGACAGACAAGAATAGATCTGGCGCAGGCTAATGTCAACATCATCAAGGAAGTAATGCCGAAGATCGCTAAGGCTGCTCCGGACGCGATATATATCGTTGTCAGCAACCCTGTTGACATTATCACATACGCGATACTGAAATGTACCGATCTTTCGCCGAATCAGGTAATGGGTTCGGGTACGGCTCTTGACACCTCCCGTCTCCGTTCGTCTATAGCAGACCACCTGGACATCAGCCCCAACAGCGTTCACGCCTACGTTTTCGGCGAGCACGGCGATACGTCCATGATCCCCTGGTCTATCACCAACATTGCCGGAAGCTCTATGGAGGAGTACTGCGCGGAGCAGGATCACCGGGAGCTGGACGAAGAGGAGATCATCCAGGAGGTGCGCAAGGCAGGAGGCGAGGTTATCAAGCGCAAGGGTGCAACATTCTATGCTATTGCGCTGACGGTAAACAAAATCTGTGACGACATTCTGAGAGATTCAAACAATATCAGAACAGTTTCCACTCTTATAAGCGGAAGATACGGCATTAACGACGTCTGCCTGAGCCTGCCGGCTGTTATAGGCGGACACGGCATTGAAAAAGAGGTCGCTCCGAACCTGACGGAGAGCGAGATCGAGAAGCTCCGTGCAAGCGCGGATGCACTCAAGGCTGTTATTGCAAGCCTGGATTTTGAAAGGGAATAAAATGAGTCTGAACGACACACCATCCGGAGAGCGGATACACATTGGATTTTTCGGCAGGAGAAACGCAGGAAAATCCAGCCTGGTCAACGCTGTTACCGGGCAGGAAACGGCGGTGGTCTCCGATGTAAAGGGAACGACCACCGACCCGGTCTATAAGGCTATGGAGCTGCTTCCCCTCGGCCCTGTGGAGATAATCGACACGCCCGGCTACGACGACGAGGGCGAGCTGGGCGAGCTTCGGGTGAAGCGGACACGGCGTATCCTTGCAAAGACGGATATTGCTGTGCTGGTGGCTGATATTTCCCGGGGAATGGGAGAGTGCGAGGAGGAGCTTATCCGGCTCTTCAGGGAGCGCGATATCCCCTATATCACGGCGTTCAACAAGTGCGACGGCGATAGTCCGGCTCCGGAAGGTGAAAGAATTATCGGCGTAAGCGCAAAGGAAAACAGGAATATTTACCGGCTGAAAGAAATGATAGCCGCGGCGGCGGAAAATGGCGGCTCTCAGCGGCGCATCATCGGCGACCTGATCGGGCAGGGAGATATTGTGGTGCTGGTAACTCCCATTGACGAGGCTGCGCCGAAAGGACGCATGATACTGCCGCAGGTGCAGACTCTCAGGGACATTCTCGACAGCAGCGGCATTGCCGTTTTCACAAAGGAGACAGAGCTGGGGAAAACGCTGGAAAGCCTGGATTCTCCGCCGAAAATGGTCGTCACGGACAGCCAGGCGTTCGCCATGGTCAGCGAGATAGTGCCGGAAAGTGTGCCGCTGACTTCTTTCTCCATTCTCATGGCGAGGTACAAGGGCTTTCTGGAGACTGCCGTAAAGGGCGCGGCTGCCATAAGATCGCTGAAAGAGGGCGACAGGATAATCATTTCCGAGGGCTGCACCCATCACAGGCAGTGCGGCGACATCGGCAGCGTAAAGCTGCCCCGGCTGCTGAAAAAATATACGGGCAAGGATTTCGATATACAGTTGACCTCCGGGCGCGATTTTCCGGAGGAGCTTTCCGGTGTAAATCTGGTTATCCACTGCGGCGGCTGTATGCTGAGCGAAAAGGAGATGCTGTACCGGAGGCGGACGGCAGAGGCGCAGAACGTGCCGTTCACAAATTACGGGATCGCCCTTGCGCTGTTTAACGGCATACTAAGGCGCAGTCTCGGTATCTTTCCACAGCTTGCGGAGCAGGTAACATGAAAAGGAGACTGCCATATATAGCGCTGCTGGTGATCCTGATAGCGGTGGAGGTGGTCATTGCCTTAACGCAGCATGACAATATCCTGCGCTATTACGGCGGCGATACGATAGTCGTATGGGCGGTATACTGCCTTTTTCAGAGCATATCCGGCGGAAAGAACAATCATTATGCAGTCCATGTGGGCGTGATGCTTTTTGCGTTTCTGGTGGAGTTTTTGCAGCTTATACATTTCGTCGATCTTATCGGACTGGGCGATATACAGTTTTTCAGGACGCTTATCGGAACAAGCTTTGCGGTGGAGGATCTCGCTGCATATGCCATTGGAACGGCAGCGGGCTGCCTCGGTACTTTAATTTACAGCAGAGCCGCCGTCAGACGAAAATGAATATTTTCCCGGTATACTCATTATTGATGAATAAATATTCATGGAACAGGGAATATTTACTTTAAAAATGAATATTTATTACAAACCTATTGACAATATGAATTTATCGTGTATAATATAATTATCGAATATAATTCTCAGGGAGGAATTTACAATGAATAAAAAAGATATCAAAAAGGTCGTTCTGGCGTATTCCGGCGGACTCGATACTTCTATCATCATTCCGTGGCTGAAAGAAAACTACAATAACTGCGAGGTCATCGCTGTTTCCGGCGACGTTGGACAGGGCACAGAGCTTGACGGTCTGGAGGAAAAGGCTATCAAGACAGGCGCTTCCAAGCTTATCGTTGCAGACCTCAAGGAGGAGTTTATCCAGGAGTACGTTTACCCCACCGTTCAGGCTGGCGCTATCTACGAGAACAGATATATGCTGGGTACTTCTTTCGCACGTCCTATTATTGCAAAGAGAATCGCTGAGATCGCTCTTGCCGAGGGCGCTGACGCTATCTGCCACGGCTGCACAGGCAAGGGAAACGACCAGGTTCGTTTCGAGCTGGCTATCAAGGCTTTTGCGCCTGATATGGCTATTATCGCTCCCTGGCGTGAGTGGGATCTGAAATCCCGTGACCAGGAGATCGACTACGCGGAGGCGCACAACATCCCCCTGAAGATAAACAGAGAGACAAATTACTCAAAGGATAAGAACATCTGGCACCTTTCTCACGAGGGTCTGGATCTGGAGGATCCTGCAAACGAGCCTCAGTATGAGAAGCCCGGCTTCCTGGAAATGGGCGTTTCTCCTATCGACGCTCCCGATAAGCCTACTTATGTTACAATCCATTTTGAAAAGGGTATCCCCACTGCTATCGACGGCAAGGAAATGAACGGCGTTGAGCTTGTTTCAACTCTTAATAAGCTCGGCGGCGAGAACGGTATCGGTCTTGCTGACCTCGTTGAGAACCGTCTCGTTGGTATGAAGTCCAGAGGTGTATACGAAACTCCTGGCGGAACAATTCTTTTCGCCGCTCACCTGGCACTCGAAAGACTCATCCTCGACAGAGAC
>JAGBGT010000081.1 GCA_017935865.1 Ruminococcus sp.
CCAGAGGCAGCGCCTCTGGCAGGGTTTGGGACGGAGTCCCATGTCGACCGCAGGTCGACGTTTACTTTAGGCGCCCTGCAAGGGGTGAATCCAAAAACAGTCCAGTGGACTGTTTTTGGAGAGGGGACGCTCTGCAAGAGAGAGCGTCCCCTTTAAACTTCCGGTTTATTTCTTTCGCGGCGATTTGATAATTTCAGTTTCCAAGAAAGATACACAAAAAAAGTACATTCAAAAAATATAGAGAGAAATCTCCCTTTTTAAAAGGGGAAATTTCTCCCTATCTTTTTACATACAGACAACAAGTTTATAAGGGAACGCCCTCTCTTGCAGGGCGTTCCCTCTTTCAAAACAGTCCACTGGACTGTTTTGAAATTCACCCTTTGCGGAGCGCCTGAAGGCTGCGTCGACCTCCGGTCGACCTTGGGGCGCTGCCCCAAACCCTGCCAGAGGCGCTGCCTCTGGACTCTGCAAAAGGGGCATTGCCCCTTTTGAAACCCGATTTTATGCTCTGTGCTGATTATGAATTTATGATCTGATTAACAGCAGCATCAACATAATCGCCCTCGAACAGTTCGATAGTTCCTTGATCGCACATTTTTGCAAGCTGTGGGTCGATCGGTATCTGTGCAAGAACAGGAATACCATACTCCTTTGCGATCTCAGCAACATGACCGTCGCCGTAGATCTTATGCTTCTTGCCACAGTCGGGACACTGGAAATAACTCATATTCTCCACAATGCCGATAATCGGAATGTTCATCAGCTTAGCCATTTTCACAGCCTTCTCCACGATCATAGAAACAAGCTCCTGGGGAGATGTCACAATAACAATGCCGTCAACAGGTATCGACTGGAAAACAGTCAGCGGAACATCGCCCGTTCCGGGAGGCATATCAACATACAGACAGTCAACATCCTTCCAGATAACGTCAGTCCAGAACTGCTTTACAACGCCGGCAATAACAGGTCCGCGCCATACAACAGGGTCGGACTCGTTCTCCAGCAGCAGATTGATAGACATAACGTCGATGCCCATTTTGCTCTTTCTCGGGATGATTCCAAATTCGCAGGCGTCAGCCTTTTCGTGTATGCCAAAAGCCTTTGGAACAGACGGCCCTGTAATATCCGCGTCGAGAATACCGACGTTCTTTCCCATTCTCTGGGTAGCAACCGCCAACATCGTTGAAACCAGCGTTTTTCCTACGCCGCCCTTGCCGCTGACAACGCCGATGACCTTTCCGATCTTGCTCATTTCATTTGGCTTTTCAATAAGGCTCTGTGGTTCCTGTCTGCTTGCGCAGTCGCTTCCGCAGGAGGAACAATCATGTGTACATTCGCTCATTTTCAAATTCTCCTTTTTAGTGATATTACTATTATAACCGATTTTTAAATAATAGTCAAGATTATATCTTTGTTATATCAACAAGCTCCACATCGTTTATCGTTCTGCCGGATTCCAGCACTTTTACAAGGGATTTAGCCGTATCTATGGCAGTTAGGCTGCAAATGGAACGCTCTATTGACTTGCGCCGCATTTTCACACTGTCGCGCTCCGGAAGTCTGCCCTTGGCGGAGGTCGATATTACATAATGTATTTTTCCGCTCTCCAGCAGCGTCACTACGTTAGGCTCGCCGTCTGAGATCTTCCGCACAAGGTGGGAGGCTATCATGTTCCTGGTCAGAACGCTCTGCGTGCCGGATGTTGCATAAAGCTCGAAGCCCATCTGCTCGAACTTGTCCGCAATAGGCAGTATCTCGCGCTTGTCAGAATCGCGGACAGATATGAGGACTCCGCCCTCCTTTTTCAGATCAAAGCCTGCCGCAATAAGTCCTTTCAGCAGCGCATCCTCCAGGTTTCTGCCTATTCCGAGGCATTCTCCCGTGGACTTCATTTCAGGTCCGAGCATGGTGTCAACGTCCGTCAGCTTCTCAAAGGAGAATACCGGAACTTTGACCGCAACATAGTCTCCTGCCGGATAGAGTCCGCTTTCATAGCCCATATCCCTGAGCTTTGCGCCGAACATTATCTTCGTTGCAATGTCCACCATAGGTATGCCTGTCACCTTGCTGATGTAGGGCACGGTTCTGGAAGAACGGGGATTTACCTCAATAACGTATACCTCGTGATTATACACAACGTATTGTATATTCACCAGACCGATAACATTCAGCTCCTTTGCCAGCTTCCGCGTATACTCAACGATTATGCGCTTGATACGGTCGGAAAGGTGCTGAGCCGGGTAAATAGAAATTGAATCGCCGGAGTGAACGCCTGCGCGCTCGATATGCTCCATAATTCCGGGGATCAGAAAATCCTCGCCGTCGCAGATAGCGTCGACCTCGACCTCTGTTCCCATCATGTATTTGTCAATAAGCACGGGATTTTCAATCATGTGGCTTGTTATGATGCCCATATACTCTATGACATCGGCTCTCGAATGAGCTATTATCATATTTTGTCCGCCGAGTACATATGACGGACGCAGGAGCACGGGATATCCCAGGGACTCAGCCGCTTCAACAGCCTCCTCAGCCGTCATGACCGTATGTCCGGCAGGTCTCGGGATGCCGCACTTTTCAAGCACCTCGTCGAAACGCTCTCTGTCCTCGGCTGCGTCGATCATATCAGCCGATGTGCCAAGGATATTCACGCCCATATCCGCCAGATGTCTCGTGAGCTTGATAGCCGTCTGTCCGCCGAACTGCACCACAACGCCGTAGGGCTTCTCCGTCTCGATTATCGCCTCCACGTCCTCCTTTGTCAGCGGATCGAAGTACAGTCTGTCGCCGGTATCGAAGTCCGTGGAGACCGTCTCCGGATTGTTGTTGCAGATGACCGCCTCGTAGCCCAGTTCTTTCAGAGTCCAGACGCAGTGTACGGAGCAGTAGTCAAATTCGATTCCCTGACCTATGCGTATAGGACCTGAGCCGAAAACGATGACCTTTTTCTTGCCGGAATTTTGCCTCTCGATGAACTGCTCAGCCTCATTCTCCTCGTCAAAAGTGGAGTAGAAATAGGGCGTCTCCGCCTTAAATTCGCCCGCGCAGGTATCGACCATTTTGAACACCGCCGACTTGTGCTTGGGACACTTCTGACCGCTGAGCCGCTCGATAGTGCTATCAAGATAGCCGTACTGCTTTGCGATATCGTATTTCTCCTCTGTCAGCTCGCCCTCAGCCAGCCACTTCTCCAGCTCCGCCAGATTCAGCAGCTTATAGAGAAACCAGTTGTCGATCATGGTTATATCATGTATCTCCTCGGGAGAAATGCCCTTTTTCAGAGCCTCAAACACCACAAACGACCTCTCGTCGTCAATATCATGGAGCTTTACGCGAAGCTCATCCGCCGTCATATCGGCGAATTTCTTCATGCTCATGGTGTCAAGTCCCAGCTCAACGGAGCGGACTGCCTTCATCATCGCCTGTTCAAAGCTTGTACCGATAGCCATTACCTCTCCCGTCGCCTTCATCTGCGTGCCGAGAGTCCTCTTGGCGTAGACAAACTTATCGAAAGCCCACTTGGGGAACTTTATAACAACATAGTCCAGCGTCGGCTCGAAACAAGCATATGTCTTGCCCGTGACCTGGTTGATGATCTCGTCAAGGGTATATCCGATAGCGATTTTCGCCGCAGTTTTGGCAATGGGATATCCGGTAGCCTTAGACGCAAGGGCGGAAGAGCGCGAAACTCTCGGGTTGACCTCGATAACGGCATACTCGAAGCTGGTGGGATGCAGGGCGAACTGACAGTTGCAGCCTCCCTCCACTTTCAGCTCCTTGATAATATTTATCGCCGCAGTACGGAGCATCTGGTACTCGCGGTCTGACAGTGTGACCGCCGGGGCAATAACGATACTATCGCCTGTATGGACGCCTACCGGGTCGAAGTTCTCCATCGAGCAGACGGTGATAACATTACCCTTACTGTCGCGGATAACCTCGAACTCTATCTCTTTCCAGCCGCTGATGCACTTTTCCACCAATATCTGGGTGATAGGCGAAAGGCGCAGACCGTTTGTGGCGATCTCGTGAAGCTCCGCCTCGGTATTGGCAATTCCGCCGCCTGTTCCGCCCAGGGTGAATGCCGGACGTACAATTACCGGATAGCCGATGACCTCCGCAAAATCCATAGCATCCTCAACATTTTCCACGACCTTGGAGGGGATGCACGGCTCGCCTATCTTCTCCATAGTGTCCTTGAACGCCTGTCTGTCCTCCGCCTTATGAATAGTCTCCGGGTCTGCTCCCAGGAGCTTGACATCGTGGCTCTCCAGAAAGCCCTCCTCCGCCAACTGCATGGACAGGGTAAGTCCCGTCTGTCCGCCCAGTGTGGACAGCAGGCTGTCCGGCATCTCGATCTCAATAATGCGCTTCACCACGTCCAGGGTAAGCGGCTCTATGTAGACCTTATCTGCCATTGCCTTATCCGTCATGATCGTTGCAGGATTGGAGTTGACGAGCACGACCTCCAGCCCCTCCTGTTTAAGGGCGCGGCAAGCCTGTGTTCCGGCGTAGTCGAACTCGGCAGCCTGTCCGATAACGATAGGGCCTGAGCCGATCACCAGCACCTTTTTAATATCACTTCTCAGCGGCATATCACTCACCTGCCCTTTCTGCCATAGTCTCAACAAATTCATCGAAAAGATAAGCCGTATCAAGCGGCCCTCCGTGAGCCTCCGGGTGGAACTGCACGGTTCTCGCGTTCACCTTCAGATAGCGTATGCCCTCGCAGGTCTTGTCGTTTGCGTTAATATGTGAAACTCTTCCGACCTCCGGAGGGATGCTTTCGCCGATGACCGCATAGCCGTGGTTCTGGCTGGTAACGTAAGTCAGACCGCTCTCCAGGTCGATAACCGGCTGATTTGCGCCGCGGTGACCGTATTTCAGCTTCTCCGTGCTGCCGCCGTTGGCAAGCGCCATAAGCTGGTGACCAAGACAAATGCCGAAAATCGGGATGCCGAGCTGCTGTATCTCCCAGATATTATTGATAATTCCGGTATTTTCCGCCGGGTCTCCAGGGCCATTTGAGAACATGATGCCGTCGGGCGCGATTTCACGTACCTGCTCCGCCGTGGTATCTGCCGGAACTACGATGACCTCGCAGCCGCGCTTCACCAGTTCCCGGCGTATGTTCCTCTTATAGCCGAAATCAAAGAGCACGACCGTAAACCGCTTCTCCTCCGGGGAATATGTTCTGGTTTCGGGAGCTGTAACCGAGCTGACGGCGTTTTTCACGGAGAAAGCGCGTATCTGAGCCAGAAGCCCGTCCTTTTTCTCGTTGACGTTTTCCGTGGTGATGATGCCGTTCATAACGCCAGCCTCACGGATAGTCCTTGTAAGGCGGCGTGTGTCGATACCGCAGATTCCGACGATATTATGCTTCACAAGGAAGTCGTTTATATTGCCCTCGCAGCGGAAATTTGACGGTGCTGTACACCACTCGCGGACAATATATCCGCTGACGTAGGACTGCGCCGATTCGTTGTCAGCCTCGTTGACGCCGTAATTTCCGATAAGCGGAAAGGTCTGAGCGACGATCTGACCGTAGTAGCTGGGATCGGTCAGGGTCTCCTGATATCCTGTAACGCCTGTGGTAAACACGACCTCGCCGATGACCGTGCCCTCTTTTCCGAAGCTTCCGCCCTCGAACACCTGTCCGTCGGCAAGCATCAGATAGGCTTTTTTCGATTGACCAAATAAAGACATTTGCAAATCGATCCTTTCAATAAAATTGGAGTTTACAGTCCGGCTGCGCCATTGAAGCCGGACATACTTCGTACGATCACGTTTTCCACGTGACGCATCTGCAGCACAATCTCTGTGCGGTGTTGCCTTAAAGATTGATATACTGAGTTATATCATCCCTCATACGGATGACCTCGCGGCGGGCTGCCTTGGCAAAATCGCGCTCATCGCAGCCCTCTTTCTTGTATGCGCACATAACTGCGCGGCTGGAATTTACGATAGCGCCGAGACCTCTCTCATCGAAGCCGCCTTTCAGACCCTCTGCGCCGCCGCCCTGAGCGCCGTAGCCCGGAACGAGGAACATGGTGTGCGGCAGACGCTTTCTCAGCTCCGCAAGCATCTCCGGATATGTTGCGCCGACAACTGCGCCAACTGCCGAGTAGCCGTATTTGCCGATAGTATCAGCGCCCCACATTTCGCAGAGGTCGCCCATTTTTGCGTAGATCGGCGTGCCGTCCTCCAGCTTCAGATCCTGAAGCTCTCCGCTGGAGGGGTTCGATGTCTTGACGAGAACGTAGATTCCCTTGTCATTTTCGCGGCAGACCTTCAGCAGCGGCTCGATACCGTCGGTTCCCAGGTAGCCGTTGACTGTCAGGGCGTCCGCGCCGAACGCCTCGGAGCTGTTCTCGCCGACAGCGGTAGCGCCCAGGTGAGCGTTTGTGTAAGCCTCCATAGTCGCGCCAATATCATTTCTCTTGCCGTCCGTGATAACGAACATACCGTTGAGCTTGGCGTAACGGATAGTTTTCTCCAGCGTGCGGATGCCGTAGTGACCGTACATCTCATAATAGGCAGCCTGTGGCTTGATAGCAGGCACAATGTCGTGGATCTCGTCGATTATAGCCTGGTTGAAGTCGTAGATTGCCTTTGCCGCGGCTTTCAAAGTCCAGCCGTCCTTTTCAAGATAACGTCTCCGGATATACTCGGGAACATACTCCAGCTTCGGGTCAAGACCTACAACAGTAGGGTTCTTCATTTCAATGATTTTGTCAATAAGTCTGTCGAACGACATATTTCATACCTCCGTGGTTTATTTAAGCGTAATTATCGCCGTTAGTCATGCTGTGCCGCCTTGGCTCTTGTATCATAGCGTATAACGCCCTTTGATATTGTAATAACCGGCTTTCCGGTCAGGGTCATACCCTTGAAGACCGTATTTTTCGATTTTGAATGGAGCTTCTCCGGGTCGACAGTCCACTTCCTGTTAATATCGGCAATTACCAGATCTGCCGTTTTTCCGGGCTGAATTGCAGGTATCTCCAGACCGAGGATCCGTCTCGGGCTGACGCACATCAGCTCTACGACCTTTTTCAGGGAAATTTCTCCGGTATGGTACAGCGCTGTCAGCGTTGCGGCAAAAGAAGTTTCAAGTCCCACAACACCGTTGGGCGCTTTCTCAAAATCCGCTTTTTCCTCCGGAGCATGAGGCGCATGGTCGGTGATTATACAGTCTATCGTGCCGTCCTTGATGCCCTCTATTATCGCCCTGACATCGGCTTTCGTGCGCAGCGGCGGATTCATTCTGTAGTCCGCATCGCGCTTCTCCAGTTCCTTTTCCGTGAGCATAAAGTAGTGCGGCGCCGTTTCGCAGGTCACTTTCACTCCACGTGACTTGGCAAAGCGTATCATCTCTGTGCTGCTCTCCGTGGAGACGTGGCAGATATGGATCCGCGCGTCTACCGAGTGCGCCAGTATCATCTCCCGGGCTGTTATGTAGTCCTCGGAAGCCCTGTCCATGCCGCGGACTCCCAGCTTTTCGGAGGTCGCGCCCTTGTTCATGATACCGCCGTTTATAATGCTCAGATCTTCGCAGTGGGACGCCACCAGCAATCCGTTTTCATTGGACAGCTCCAGGGCTTTCCGCATCATTTCAGCGTTTTCCACCGGTCTGCCGTCGTCGGAAATGCAGATGCAGCCGGCAGCCTTTAAAGCTTCATAATCGCAGAGTCCGTCGCCGCTCATTCCGCCTGTTATACAACCTACCGGATAGACGTCGACCCCGGTATTCTGCGATTTTTCGATGATATAGCGTATAGTCTCCGGGTTATCGCAGGGCGGCTTGGTATTCGGCATAGCCAGAACCCCCGTAACTCCTCCGGCAAGGGCAGCCGCACATCCGCTCTTCACGTCCTCCTTATGGGTGAATCCGGGGTCGCGCAGATGAACGTGCATATCAAACAGCGACGGCATAAGCACCAGATCCGTTCCGTCGATCACCTCATCCGCGCCCAGCCGGATATGGGGGCTTACCTCGGCTATTCTGCCGTTCTCGATGAAAACGTCGGTAACGGCGTCGTTCCGGGCGTCAACAGCCCGTATGTTCTTTATGAGTATAGATGCCATATTTTCCTCCTCATCCGAATATTTCCACGCAATCGGTGCCGTCAAGCTCCGTGACGCTGACTCTCACCTCTTCGCTGTGGGAGGTGGGCAGATTTTTTCCCACATAGTCCGGGCGGATAGGCAGCTCCCGGTGACCCCTGTCCACCAGAACAGCCAGTTGCACCGACCTGGGTCTGCCGCGTCTTATGACCGCATCAATTGCCGCCCGTGCGCTTCTGCCGGTGAAGATAACGTCATCCACCAGCACCACGTTTTTATCCCTGACGGAAAAGCCTATCTCCGTTCCGTCCTCCTCGCAGATGCAGCCGTCGTCACGGTACGGCGTAATGTCCAGCGTTCCGAAAGGCACGGCGGCATTTTCAAGCTCCGAGATCTTTCCGGCGATACGTCTGCCGATAGGTGCGCCGCGGGAGATAATGCCGATAATGCAAAGTCCGTTCACGCCCTTATTCCGCTCGATTATCTCGTAGGAAATTCTTGCAATAGCCCGTCCCACAGCCTTATCGTCCATGATATTGCGCTTTTTTTCCATATGATTCTCCTCAAAGTATCAATACTGTTCCCCGATACTCGACTGCATAAAACAAAATGCCCATCTGTGTCAGACGGGCATAGTTATAGATACAGCTAACATATAGAGAAAGAGTGTGCTTTTAGCAATATACATATGCAACACGCCTTGACAACCTCACGGGATCGTATTAAAGGGGCTGATAGTATTATATCATACTTCTGATTGTTTGTAAAGACTTTTTTTGTAAATCTTTTCTGAAAGCTGAAATAACCCTATCGCCGCGAAAAACGAAAACCGGGGGTTTATAAGGGAACGCCCTCTCTTGCAGGGCGTTCCCTCTTTTCCAACAGTCCACTGGACTGTTTCCGGATTCACCCTTTGCAGAGCGCCTGAAGGCTGCATCGACCTCCGGTCGATTTGGGGCGCTGCCCCAAACCCTGCCAGAGGCGCCGCCTCTGGACTCTGCAAAAGGGGCATTGCCCCTTTTGAATCCCGATGTTTATCGACCTGCGGTCGATCTTGGGACTCTGTCCCAAACCCTGCCCAAGGAACTCCGTCCCTTTGGAATCCCGGTGTTACTTTTTCTTCTTTTTAGATTTTTTTCTGCCAAATTTCAGCTTGAAAAATGTCACCCCGGCAATCGCCGCAATGCCCAGCACAGCTTCCAGCAAATCGTCACCGGCAGTTTTGCCGTCCTTTTTCTCAGCGGCAGCCTTGATGCGCTTTATCTCCTCGTCGTCCAGCCCATTGTCCGAGCCGAATCCCACCGCAAATTTTTCCGTTTCTTTTCTGTACTCCATTTCAATTTTCTCCTATAGGCTCGGCAATGAGGAATTTTATCTTCTTTCCCTCTTCTGAAAACATTTTCTCATGCTCGGTCACGAAGTTCTCGATGTCCGCGCCGGCTGCGATATCGCCGTGCAGATCATATGTCTTGAACTTTATCCTGAATCCTGCCTCTGCAAAATACTCGAAAGACTCCTCAAAAAGCTCGTCGTCATCTGTCTTGAACCAGATCTCGCCTCTCAGGAATTTCTTGTAATTCATAAGCTGGCGCGTATGGGTAAGACGGCGCTTTTTATGCTTGGCTTTCGGCCAGGGATTACAGAAATTTATGTATATCCTGTCCGCGCGGTCGTTTTCGTCCCAGGCAAGCTCCAGCCGCTCGATATTCTGAATGGCGATCCTCACATTGCCGGGAGCTTTTCCCTCCGACTCATAAGCCGCCTCCAGCTTTCTCTTTGCGAGAACAAGCATCTCATTTTTTATATCCATGGCTATGAAGTTTATCTCCGGGTGGGCAGGTGCAGCCTGGGAGATAAATCCGCCCTTTCCGCAGCCAAGCTCCACATAAACAGGCTTTGACGGCTCGTCAAACAGCTCATTCCACTTTCCCTTGTTCTCCTCCGGGTGGAGAACATAAAACGGACATTTCTCCAGCTCCGGCTTAGCCCAGGGTTTATGTCTTATTCGCATAGCAACCTCCAAAAAGAATTTCTGTCCAGTCGAAAAATACTGAACTATCCCTGATATTATACCATAATCTTAAAAATATTTCAATATCTTTTTCATTTTTGCAGAAATAATTCCATATCCGCTTCAAAACTTGACAAGGCTGTGAAAAAGGGTTATAATATATCTGTATAGGCAACACCGCACAAATCCTGTACGGTACGCCATCATCCCAAAAGGAGAAAATATGAATAAAATATTATTTAAAAGGATATTTGCCGGCGCGGCTCTCTGCCTTTCTTTAGGCTTATCGGCAGCCGCTCCGCTATCTGCAAATGCGGCCTCCGCGGCTGATGCGGCGGCTGTAGCCCGTTCTCTCGGCATACCGGAAGAATTTATCCAGCAGGGCTGGAACGCCTACTACGCCAACCCGGAAAAATACCCTCCGGAGGTCATCGACAGCTATATCGAGATCCTGTACGGCATGGGTCAGGACGCCATCGACCAGCTTATCCGCGACAACGGCGGCACTGTCACGCCTCCGCCGGCTGTAACTACAGTTCCGCCTGTGACTACGGCTGCCGTCACAACAAAGACATCAAAAACAACAAAAACGACAACCGCCGCAGCTCAGGGCAGCTCCCCGACTCCGGATAAGCCCGACGACGGCTCTATCACGCTGACTATGCCCGACGGCTCGACCTTTACCAGGGTAAACAGTGCAAAATTCGCAGCCATGACCCTGGATGAAAAACGCGCCTACATCAACACCTTTACGCCGGAGCAGCAGTCGGTCTTTCTCGCCAACCTCTCCCCGGAGGATTATAAAAGTCTGCTCAAACAAATGGATATCGACAGCAAGGTACAGGTGCTGGACAGCGTGACCGGCATCACCAACGATATGGGACTGAATATTACCGTAGATGAGCTGACAGACGACGATCTGACTCTTTCCATGAGAGATGAAAACGGTCAGCTTGTGGCTATCGGCTCTGCCGGAGATACGGTTGCGGATACCGGCTACGACCGCAGGATGCTTTTCGCCGCCGCAGCAGGTCTTATCGCTGCCGGAGGAGCAGGCGTGTTCGTTCTGACAAAAAAATGCTTCCGGAAAGATGAAAACGAGGGCTGAGATGAAAAAGATCAACAAAAAATCCCTCGTGCTGCACATTGTCACCCCGCTGCTCCTCGGAGCTGTCTGCGTCGGGGTGACCGCCCTGGCGGCAGTTAAGCCTGTGGACAAGCTTAAAGTCTATGCCAATATCGCCTTTATGGACAGCCTGAAAACCGATCCTGGCAGCGGAAGCGGTCTTGTCATCGTGGACAACGATATTATATCCAACTACAGCGGCGCTACCTCAGAAAACGGCGATGTTATCCGCCCTGCCCTGGGAGAGCTGTATGCCTTGATAAGCAGCGATGCCCTGGAGCTTGACGTGCCTGTCTACTGGGGTTCAACCACGGAGCTTCTTGAAAGAGGCGCTTGTCAGGCTTCAGGTTCGGCGGTGCTGGGAACAGAGGGAAACACCGTGATCTCCGCTCACGTCGACACCTTTTTTGCCGAGCTGGACAAGCTGAAAGCAGGCGATAAGATCACCCTTTCCACCAACTACGGACAATTCACCTACACGGTCAGCGAGCTTATTTCCTTTAACAGCGGCAACAAAAAATATATTGTGCCCACAGAGGACACCCGTCTGACCCTTTACACCTGCAAGCGCGACATTTTAGGCGGCTCTGACCAGCGTATCGGCGTTGTCTGCGAGCTGACGGAGAAGCGTTTCTATACGGAAAAGGAGGATGCGGAATGAAAAAAGCCGGAACATACATCCTCTCGTTTATAATTTCACTGCTGTTCATTTTCACCCTTGTCGGCTCGATATCCGGGCTGACGGTTTACCGATATGCCAATGAGAAAAAAATCATTGAAATGTCGGATGAAAGAAATATCACCGGAATAGTCCGCGAGCAGCTTGAAAAATATTTCTCACAGCGTTACAGCAGCACGGGTATTCCCGCGCAGATATATATGGACGCAATTGACGACGAATATCTCCGTTCCGTTGTGGAATTGAAGATACAGCGCGGATTCGCTGCTCTCGACGGAAGAGAAAAGCCTGCGGACATCAACTGCCCGGAACTGGAAAAGGCGATCAGCGGATTTTACAGCGATTACGCCGAAAGCATCGGCTATGTAAAAGACGGAAAATACGATGAGATCGTCGCAAAGGCGAAAAATGACGCCTATTCCGTGATAAACGACTACTGCGACGCCTACAAGCTCAACGCCCTGGAGCAGCACGGCGTTATTTCAAAAATATCGCCGCTCTACAGGCACATAGGTCAGTTGGTGATCGGTGTTCTTGCGGCGGCGGCTGTAATGCTGATACTCATTGTTATAATCAACAGGAAATTTCTTTCGGCGGCGCTGTACTGGTCCGGAGCTTCCGCGCTACTGGCTGGAATTATAGGAACTGTCCCCTGCCGCTATTTGCTCTCAACGGACTACTTCGGCGCATTTACGATCAAGCAGGCGCAGGTCTACACAGCATATACGGGCGCGATGAAAACCGTCACCGGAGCTTTTGCCGCGTCATTCCTTGCCGCTGCGATCATCGGCATACTGCTTATTGCAATGTATGCGGCTATATGCCTGCTGAGCAAGGATAAAACGGAGGATGCGGCAAAATAGTATTACTCGCTGTTGGCAAAGTCTGGGGCAGCGCCTCAAGTCGGCGCAGCCGACAAAACCGGGTTTCAAAAGGGGCAATGCCCCTTTTGCAGAGTCCAGAGGCGGCGCCTCTGGCAGGGTTTGGGACAGAGTCCCATATCGACCGCAGGTCGATGCAGCCTTTAGGCGCTCCGCAAAGGGTGAATTTCAA
>JAGBGT010000009.1 GCA_017935865.1 Ruminococcus sp.
GCTCTCTCTTGCAGAGCGTCCCCTCTTTCAAAACAGTCCACTGGACTGTTTTGAAATTCACCACTTGCAGGGCGCCTAAAGGCTGCATCGACCTGCGGTCGATTTGGGGCGCTGCCCCAAACCCTGCCAGAGGCGCTGCCTCTGGACTCTGCAAAGGGGGCATTGCCCCTTTTGAAACCCGGTTTTGTCGGCTACGCCGACTTGGGGCGCTGTCCCAATCCCCGGTGTTTATCTCACTTTTTTCGCAATATCATCCAGCAGCTTGCCAATAAGCTCCGCCTGTGTCATCGAACCAAGGTCGCCCTCTCTTCTCGATGTCACGGAAACCGTACCGTTCTCCAGCTCCTTGTCTCCCACAGTTACCCAGATCGGCAGCTTCTCCAGACGCGCGTCACGTATCTTCTTGCCGACCTTTTCCGCACGATCGTCAATGGAGCAGCGGATATTCGCCGCCTCCAGCTTTGCCATAAGCTCACGGCAATAATCAAGGTGACGGTCAGCCACAGGAACTATACGCACCTGCTCCGGAGCGATCCACAGCGGAAATGCTCCCGCATATTTCTCGATCATATACGCCAGAGTACGTTCATAGCAGCCCAGCGATGTCCTGTGGATAATATAGGGATATTTCTTCGTTCCGTCTGCGTCAACATACTCCATGCCGAAACGCTGCGCCAAGAGCATATCTATCTGAATAGTTACAAGCGTATCCTCCTTGCCGTAAACGTTCTTATACTGAATATCCAGCTTCGGACCGTAGAATGCCGCCTCGTCTATGCCTATGGTGTACTCCACTCCCAGATTGTCGAGTATCGTCGCCATAGCGGACTGAGCCTCTTCCCACTGCTCCGCCGTTCCCTCATACTTGTTCTTGGGATTTGCAGGATCCCACTGTGAAAAGCGGAACGTGCAGTCCTCCAGCAAGCCGACTGTTCCAAGCATCTCCTTCGCCAGCTCCAGACAATCCCTGAACTCATCCTCCAACTGGTCGGGACGGAGCACCAGGTGTCCCTCCGAAATGGTGAACTGGCGCACACGGATAAGACCGTGCATCTCGCCGGAATCCTCTTTTCTGAACAGCGTTGAGGTCTCGCCCAGTCTCATCGGCAGATCGCGGTAGCTCCGCTGTCTGTTCAGGTAAACCTGATACTGGAACGGGCAGGTCATCGGGCGGAGGGCGAAGCACTCATGCTCCTCGTCGTTGGGGTCGCCCAGAATGAACATACCGTCCAGGTAATGATCCCAGTGACCCGAGATCTTATACAGCTCTCTTTTGGCGAGATACGGCGTTTTCGTCAGCAGATATCCGTGCTTCTGCTCCACATCCTCAACCCATCTCTGGAGGGTCTGGATAACTCTTGCACCCTTTGGCAGGATTATCGGCAGACCCTGTCCCACACAGTCAACTGTGGTGAAAAACTCCAGCTCACGTCCCAGCTTGTTGTGGTCGCGGAGCTTCGCCTCCTCGCGCTGTTTGAGGTCAGCCTCCAGCTCAGACGCCTTGGGATAAGCCGTCGCGTAAACACGGGACAGCATCTTGTTTTTCTCAGAGCCTCTCCAGTATGCGCCGGTGCAGGACAGCAGCTTGAACGCCTTTACCGGAGCTGTGGTCATAAGGTGCGGACCTGCGCAAAGGTCAACAAACTCGCCCTGCTTATAGAACGAGATCGGCTCGCCCTTGCCTGTATGCTCCTCACACAGCTCGACCTTGTACGGCTCGTCCATCTCTTTCAGCTTGGCGATCGCCTCCTCCGGCGGCAGCTCGAACTGCTCCAGAGCGAGACCCTCCTTGACGATCTTCTTCATCTCAGCCTCGATTTTCTCCAGTTCCTCGGGAGTAAAGGGCTTCTCCAGGTCGAAATCGTAGTAGAAGCCGTTGTCGATAGCCGGGCCTATAGCCAGCTTAGTACCGGGATAAAGCCGCTTTACAGCCTGCGCCAGGATATGGGAAGCCGTATGCCAGAACGTCTTTTTGCCCTCGATCGAATCAAAGGTGCAGACCTCAAAGTCGCAGTTGCTGTCCACAACAGTGCGGAGGTCTTTCACCTCGTTGTTGATCTTAACGCAGCAGGCTGCCTTGTACAGTCCCATACCGATTCCCTTGATGATCTCGCAGGCAGGCTGAGCCATCTCGATTTCGCGGACGCTTCCGTCCTTGAGCTTTAATTCTATCATTTTAAGCACTCCTTATATTAAAATTTAAAATTATCCATTAATAGTTTGTTTCGCCTGTGATCTCCAGGTCGCTGCCGTACAACTCCACGTTAAGCGGCATCATATAGCCGTCTTCGCTGGAAACGACAAAGCAGACCACGATCTCTCCGTCGTCGATGTCCACATAAATGCTGTCCATAATCAGCTCTTTCGCAAGAGTCTCCCCTGCGCCCTCGTAAAGTCCCTCATCGGCGATCATCCTGGCGAGACGTTTCTTGCTGCCGTTTATAGTCTCCAGCTTCACAGCGATCTCGCTGAGATTGTCGATTATAGTCTCCTCCGCATCCGTATAGAACCGGACGATTATGCTCTTGTCCCACATCTTATACGGCAGCTCGTAAGCCTCCTGCTCCTCATTGTATTTTATATTGCTCATTTTTTCACCTCCAAACAAAAAAGTCCCTTATGCAGCCGGAAAAGCAGCACAAGGGACGGCAATAACCGTGGTTCCACCCTGATTCATGCGCAGAAGCGCACCTCAAATACTAATTTACAGCCGTATCGCAGCCGGGATGGGCAGAAAACGACCGAAAATCAGTATCAACACCGGTAACGGCGGCAGCCGGCGCTTATTGGGCGCACTCCGAGGCGGTGTGCTTCGGGCAAAACCACACGATTCTTGTGCAGTTTTGCTTTCATTCCTGATCTTGCCGTATCGCAGCAGCACGGCTCTCTGAAAAGATCTCTGGAAGAAGCCTTCCTCTTCAACGTTTTAACACATTCTTATCTTATCACATTTTTTCGCTGTTGTCAAGTGCTTTTTTCACCGGATCACGTAAAAATCGTTTCCAGCAGATTCAGCACCCAACTGCCGATATTCCGGGAATACACCAGCTTCGCCGCCTTATCCGGTCTGTTGGTGATAATATTATCTACTCCCAGAGCGATCATCTTTTTCATGTCCTCCTCGTTGTCCACCGTCCACACGAAAACGCGCTTGCCGTTCTGGTGCGCCATATTGACTACCGAGGGACTCGCCAGGAGGTAATTTATGCTTATGGCGTCTACATTCTCCAGCCGGGTAAACGCCGTGGCAGCCGTATTCGCGATAAGCCCGGTCTTTATCTTAGGCTCAAGCTGCTTGACCTTTTTCAGGACGCTGTACGAAAACGAAGTGATATAGCAGGCGCTCTCCAGACCGTACTCCCGGACAAGCTCCACCGTCTTTTCCGTAGTGAGAGCCGTATCTCCGGTGTCCTTTATCTCGATATTCAGCAGTATGTCGTCCCCGACCTCCTCCAGCACCTCTGAAAGCAGAGGGATCTTCGCATCAAAATAGATCTCATGTCCGCTGTATTTATACGCCGCTGTAAGCCCCGGCAGCAAATACCAGCGTCACCATGACCGCCGCGCACTTCAATCTGCCGGACTTCCGGGAAGTCCTCTTTGGGAGCGTTATATCCTCATCTGTGACCTCGCTGAAGAAATTTCCGGTGATCTTGCACATAACTGCCGGAGCTGCCAGAAACGACGCTATAGCGGCAAAAACGTCTGCGGCGTACCGCATCACCTTCATGGAGGATATGAGCGCCTTTTTCGGATGCCCGAAGCCCTTGATGAAGAGCAGAACGATAAAGCTGACCGCGAATGTGAGGATCGCAGCCGCAGCCACCATAAACAGTCCCCAGACGATGACCGAGGCGGCGTGTTTTAGCCGTTTTCCCCGGTTGACCCGTTTGCTCTCCCGGATAGATTCATTGAAGCTGCGTTTCGTCAGTATGAGATAGTGGAGGCTGTAGCATGAGCTGATAAGGCTGATGAGCAGTATCAGCTCCAGAAGAATAAAAACGGCTACGGCAATCCCTCCGCTGATGTGCAGCGACCTGCACGCCGACCGCAGCAGCGGAAGCAGCGGCATCATAAACACGCCGGAGGACAGGGTAAACCGTATCAGCGGCATGAACGCCGCAAATCTCAGAAATCCGGAAAATCCGCCCCGGAGCGTCTTTTTCATGGCAGTCCAGCCGCAGTTGAACATCCCCGGAACAGTCAGCGTTCCGCCCTTTCCGAAGCAGGAAAAACAAGCCGTAAGCGCCGCCATTTCCACCAGTGAGCAGACTGCCACGAACAGTATAAACAATATTATCACGGCTATAGTCGCCGGATTTTTCAGATAGACCCAGACGTGCTCGTCGGAGATATAGTTCACGTTCGCCGCCCTCATAGTTATCCGCAGGAGCAGCATCAGCAAAGGCGCGCCCACGGACAGCAGCAGCAGTTTGTATATAAGCTCAAATACCACGAAATGGGGCAGAGCGCGGACAAACGTTCCCGCCGGGCCTAAAAATTTTCGCCTCATCAGTCCGGAAGAGCCGTCATGAGCGCGACCGCATGAGCAGATATGCCCAGTTTTTCCCCGGTGAATCCCAGTTTTTCCTCAGTAGTTGCTTTCACGCTTATCCGAGAAACGTCGCATCCGCAGACACGTGCGATATTTTCGCGCATTGCCGTGATATGGGGCGCAAGCTTAGGTGCCTGGGCTATGACCGTGGCGTCGATATTTCCCACGGTATAGCCAGTCTCCCGGCAAATCTCCGCCACTCTTTCCAGCAGTTTCAGACTGTCCGCGCCCCGGTACTCCTCATCGGTATCGGGAAAATGCTTTCCGATATCCCCAAGGGCAAGCGCGCCCAGCATGGCGTCCATGACGGCGTGGAGGAGAACGTCAGCATCCGAATGTCCCAGAAGCCCCGTAGTATGGGGAATATCCACTCCTCCAAGAATGAGCTTTCTGCCCTCCGTCAGCCTGTGTACGTCATATCCATGACCTATTCTGAACATATTCTTTCCTCCCGCATCTCTCATTTTCTGAACCTCAGAAGCGTTTCCGCAAGTTCGATATCCTCCGGAGTCGTTATCTTGATGTTGGTGTAGTCGCCCTCCGTCATGTAGACCTTACCGCCGATCGCCTCCACAAGCTGGCAGTCGTCGGTGAAGTCCAGATCGTGCTCCAGGGCGAAGTCGACGCCCTCGAAGTAAAGCCTGCGCTTGAAGATCTGAGGAGTCTGGGTTATGTATAGCTTATTTCTCGGCGGCGTGTCTATTATCAGACCGTCGTCGACTGTTTTTATAGTGTCCTTTACCGGAACTCCCACGGCTGCTCCGCCGAAAACGGATGCGTCCTTTGCCGCCCTTTCGATAAATTCGCTGCGTATCAGCGGACGCGCACCGTCATGGACAGCTACCAGCTCGGTATCCGCCGATATCCTCCGCACGCCGTTAAAGACGCTCTCCTGCCGTGTTGCGCCGCCGGTGACGCATTCTTTCAGCTTGGTGATACCGGCTTTTTCAGCCTCCGCCTGAATTGCCGGGATATCGGCAGCTCTGGCGACAATGACGATCTCGGACACGCTTTCGCACCTCTCAAAGGCAAGCATAGTATGCCCGATGACTGTGCTGTCCCCGAGGGGAAGCAGAATCTTATTCACGCCGCCCATGCGGGAGGAATTTCCGCCGCAGGCAATAACTACAGATATTTTCATGCTGTTCTCCTTATTGCAACGCCGTCGTCAGTCCTTGCTCGGCTCTACCGGAGATGTAAGGATGCGTATTTTCGGCAGTTTTTCCAGGGTATAATAATAATTCATCAGTCCGTCCTCCGCCGACAGATCGTTTTCGCCGGTTGCCGGAGGCGCAAAGATCTTCAGCGTCATATCCGCCGAGCCGTTCAGCGGCTTCTCAAAGAAAGCGGACATGAGGTCAATGGTTTTTGCCTTGGGGGACTTATAGAACCACATTCCGTTCAGCTCTATCATCAGATTTGAGTCGTCATCGAATACCAGCTCGCAGAAATGGGGATTTTTGTCGAAATGGAGCGGAATTGCAATGCCCTCGGCATCCTCTGCACCTCCCCAGCGGAGCGTAACGGGGAGCGAGATCTCCTCTCCCTGGGTCATGGAGGGCATGAACCAGTCGTCGTGGATGATCTCCTTGTAGGTCTGCAAAACCGGCTGCTCTATTCCCACGCTGGAATTGTTCGGGTCTTCGATCTCCAGTCCCAGCCTGCCGCGGTCACGGAACTGATAAAAGGTGAAGCCGTCAAACCAGTCCGCATTGTCCTCCCTGAGCATATCGCAGAAAAGCTTCACCATTTCAGCCTGCTCGTATGCGCCTGTAACGTCGCCGTCGGAATTGAACTCGGACATTACCATAGGCTTCTCCGTACCGCCGCAGATATACTTATACCGCTCATAGCTCGCCTTTGTCATGGCGTAGACGTCCTTGACCGCGCTTCTGCTGTGGGATGTGCCGCCCGGCTCTGCAACGTCAAAGGGCCAGCCCCAGTGGAGGGACATATACTTATCCACCGACCAGATATCCGTCTCCCGGACAGCCTGAGCGAACTCCTTCTCCATGACGATCTCCTCGCTGGAAAGATCCTCCACGCCGCCGATGCAGAGAATGGTTTTTACGTTTGGCGCGTGCTCCTTGATTATCCGGGAGGCACGGCAGTAGAAGTCCGCGACTTCCTGATATGTGGCGCGCTTGTTGAATGAGAACCAGTTGCCGGTCGCCTCATGGTTGATACGGAGCATCAATCTGCCGAATGGTCTCAGATCCTCTCCGATAGCTGCCAGCATTTCGTCGGTAACGTGGGGGTCGATAGTAAGAGTCAGCGTGACGTCCTGACCGTGACGACGGACGTCGCGCATCTGCTGAAACGGCTCGCCCTCGGTATTGCCGTCAATTCCGCCCGTATAGGGGAAATAGTCGTCGTAGGGATAGTCCCACTGAAAAGAGACGTCCGCATCCTTCATTGCCTCAGATATTCTTGCCGGAAACTGTTCGTCCAGAGGATAGTAGCAGTACATGAGAGAGATACTGCGGTGAGGTCTGCCCAGTTTTCGCAGAATATAGTCCTGGTCGACATATTCGCCGCGCTCGCTGCCGTCGCCTAAATCGACAGCGCATCTGGCCTTGCCCATAGTAATTTTATAAAGCCCGTCCATAATATGAACTCCTTTCGATAGTTGTACATTTCTATTATATTATATATTGGAAAATATGTCAAGAAAAACATCGGATTCAGAATTTTCAACCCGGTATCCTGCCTCTGTCTCTCCGGATTCATCAAATATTGCTGTCTGTCTTATCAAAAATTGTGAATTTTATGTAATATTGTTGACATATACATTTTAATGTGATAAAATGTATATGGACAGGTTTTGACCTGAGAGCCTATGAACACAAGTTCTAAGGCAACACCGCACAAAGATTGTGCGGCAGATGCGCTGCCGATTTTTTCGTCAGATTGTACAAAAACGACGCAGGCATACTGACGTATGTCAAGGAGTTTTTGTGCAAGATGACGGGAAAAGCGCAAGCAGATGACGTGCAAAGCCGTCAGGCGTGCTTTGTGCGGTGTTGCCCTAAACAGGCTCTGAAATTTTGTTTTAAGGGATGATCACAATGAAGAAAAAACACATCAGCAGAATGGCAGCCGGATTCCTCGCTGCCGCTCTCACTGTATCATCTGCGCCTTTCGTTCTGGCGGCAGACGGCGATACAGACATCGGAAAGGTCGTTTATTCTTTCGATTTTGAGGATGACGCCGACGTTTCCTACTTCACTAACCGCGGTGAAAACGATACCACTCAGCTTTCCGTTTCTACAGACCATGCAACCAGCGGCAGCAGCTCCATGCTCGCCAGCGGACGTTCAAAGGACTGGAACGGTCCTGCTTTCCGCCTGGACGACAAGCTGGAGCCATACACGGAATACTATATCAGTGCAAAAATAAAGGGAAAGTACTACACTAACGCAACATTCAGCTTCCAGTACAACACTTCCGACGGCGAGACAAAGTACCAGAATCTGGTGCAGAATCTCAACCAGTCCAACTATCCGGCAGAGGATGGCTGGGTGACGCTTCCCCTCACCAAAGTAAGCTTCACAGACGAGCAGACCGGTGTTTACGTTTACTTTGAGGGCGGTCAGGACGACCTGTATATTGATGAATTTGTCGTTTCTCAGGTTCCCGTTACGGATATTGAACAGGATATTCCCTCCCTCAGCGCAGTTTTCGCCGACGCTTTTAAAATTGGCAACGCGATCACGCCTAACAACCTCAGCTCCAAACCCACTATGGATCTTGTTGCAAAACATTTCAGCGGCTCTCTTACTGCCGGAAACGAAATGAAGCCAGACGCCGTGCTCAATCAGGCTGCCTGTCAAACCTATTTTGAGGAGACCGGCGACGATACTGTTCCCCAGATCTCTTTCGGTGCGGCTAAGCCTTTCCTGAACTACTGCCAGAAAAATAATATTCCCGTACGTATTCACACCCTTGTATGGCACAGTCAGACTCCTGACTGGTTCTTCAAAGAGGGCTATGACAATAACGGCGACTGGGTTTCTCCCGAAAAGATGACTCAGCGTATGGAGAACTACATCAAAGCTTATTTTGAAGAGCTGGTGAAGCTCTACCCCGATATCGACTTCTACGCCTGCGACGTTGTTAACGAGGCATGGACAGATGACGGTAAGCCCCGTAATCCCGGCGAACAGGGCAACGGCGGTTCAAGCAATTCCGCCTGGGTCAAGGTCTACGGCGATAACTCATTTATCGAGTCGGCATTCACGTTCGCACGGAAATACGCTCCCGAGGGCTGTAAACTCTATTACAATGACTTCAACGAGTATATGCCGAACAAGACAGATAAGATAATCGAAATGGCGTTGGAGCTTAACGGAAAAGGCGTTCTGGACGGAATCGGTATGCAGTCGCACTTGGACGCACGTTCCGGCAGCGACGCTTTCCCCTCTGTTAACGTGTACAAAAAAGCTCTCGATAAGTTCTGCGAAACCGGTCTCGACATTCAGATCACGGAGCTTGACGTTACGACCGCCAACAATCCGACCGCGGAAAATCACGAGCAGCAGGCACAATACTATAAGGAAATCATGGATACAATCTATTCTCAGAAGGACAGCATTTCTGCCGTTGTTTTCTGGGGCGTAACTGACGACCAGAGCTGGCGCGCGGACAGAGATCCCCTGCTCTTCGACGCAGAATACAAGGCTAAACCTGCTTTCTATGCAATTATGGAGGGCAGAGAGATTCCCGATCCTGTCGAGACGACCACCAAAGCTCCAATAACAACTCTCCCGGCTGTAACCACAACGCCCGGCGAAACTGTTGAGCCAACACTTCTGGGTGACGCAAACAACGACGGAATTGTAGACATCGCCGATGCTACAAGGATACTCCAAGCAATCGGAAACGGCGATAAATACGGTCTTACTCCGGTTCAGGAGGCAAATGCGGACTGCTACGATCCCGGCAGCGGCATCACGGCATTGGATGCTCTTGCTATCCAGAAGCTGGATGCCAAAGTAATCAGCTCGCTGCCTGAAATCGACGATGCCTGGGTACCTACTCCCTTAAATTCCTGATTCCGGATTTCTATACTACTAAAAAAACGGGCGCTCGATTGAGCGTCCGTTTTGTTTTTCTGCTTAACATCGGGTTTCCAAAGGGACAATGTCCCTTTGGCAGAGTCCAGAGGCGGCGCCTCTGGCAGGGTTTGGGACAGAGTCCCATATCGACCGCAGGTCGATGATGCCTTCAGGCGCCTTGCAAGGGGTGAATTTCAAAACAGTCCAGCGGACTGTTTTTAAAGAGGGGACGCTCTGCAAGAGAGAGCGTCCCCTTATAAATTCCGATTCATAACTTTTCTGCTATTTCTCAAAAAAAGCTGTTGCAGTCAAACTGCAACAGCTTTCATGTGCCGGCATTGAAATAATTTCCCAGGCCGTCGCCAGCCAAGTATCGTCTTCGCGGCAGAGCTTAACTTCCGTGTTCGGAAAGGGAACGGGTGTGACCTCTGCGCCATAAACACCGACTTCTTGTTAACTGAACAAAGC
>JAGBGT010000082.1 GCA_017935865.1 Ruminococcus sp.
ACTGGACTGTTGGAAAATTCACCCTTTGCGGAGCGCCTAAAGGCATCGTCGACCTGCGGTCGACCTTGGGGCGCTGCCCCAAACCCTGCCAGAGGCGCTGCCTCTGGACTCTGCCAAAGGGACATTGTCCCTTTGGAAACCCGGTTTTGTCGGCTTCGTCCCATGCTTTGCTTATAAATTAAGTATCCTCGCAGCTTTCAGTATTGCAAGCTGGGTCTTTCCGTCCCGAATCCTGCCCTCCATGACCTGTCTGACCGCCTCCTCCAGCGGGATCTTCTCTACATCCAGAAATTCGTCGTCGTCAAGGTGCTGGCTGGAAAATGTCAGCCCTTTCGCCAGGTACATATGAGTAACCTCCGAATTATAAGCCGGTGTGGGCAGCATTTCGCCCATGTAGATGAACTCCGAGCAGGTATAGCCCGTCTCCTCCAGAAGTTCTCTCCTGCCGCATATCTCGTGGCTTTCGCCTTTTTCCAGTTTTCCGGCAGGAACTTCTCTCGTCGCAGTGCCAAAAGGGTAGCGGAACTGCTTAACCAGGAAGATCTCGTTGTTTTCAGTTACCGGGATAACGCAGACTCCGCCGTGGTGCCATAAAACGTCCCTGAAAGCGGTACTGCCGTTTTCCAGCAGTGCCGTATCATGAGTTACAGTGAAAATAACTCCCTCATAGATAACCTCGCTGTTTACTGTTTTCTCTTCAAGATGCATTGTTATTCCTCCTTTTAAAATTCCGCGCTCTTTCCTCCAGAACGCTGTTGATATAATTTTTCTGGCTGTATCTGTCCTGACATGATTCGTAGTCATAGGTGTGACTTTTTCTGGCTGGACCGGAGTTTTTCCCGGTAAACCGGCATAGGATCACAAAGGCGATAAGCAGGATGCCTCCGCTGATGCTGATTATAAGTCCAGTCCTGAATCCGGGAGTGCTGTATCTGAACGTGATGACATTGTCGCCGGCATCCGCCCTTACAGCCATGAAGCCGTAGGAGACTTTTTCAACATCGGCTTTTTCGCCGTTGACTTCTGCCGTCCAGCCCTCGCTGTATGGGACGCTGAAAAAGACCAGCTCCGGCTTTTCAAGGCTGATTTCCGCCTTAAATCCTTTGGAATCGTAGCTGAATGAGCTTGAGCAGTTCTGCTGTTTTTCCAGGCAGGCATCCACATAGTCCTGTTCTTTCATATTGCCGACGCCGGCAGGAGCTTTCTCCAGGATATCCGAGTACTTTTCGATCTGCTCGTCGCTGAGCACCAGAGCCTTTATAAGCATACGCTGGCGGTTGATCTTGCCTTTCTTTTCGGCATCGGACTCGGAAACGTAGCTGTCGTAGCCGAATCCCATGGGAATATACAGCGTGTTTTCGTAGATCTCGTACTTTCCGTTTGAGGCGACATACTCGAATCCCGGCAGCTTTTCGGTGATGTCAACACGCGTGCCCCGGAGACCGTTGCTGTCGGAGATCTCGTCTGAGTCGGGCGGACTTGTCATGTGCTGCATTTCATCGTAGCTCCAGCCGTCCACGATCTGGCGGTAGTAATATTTGCAGGAGAGAAGTCCCCGGAGGGTGTAATGACTTACATCCGGTCTTGACGCCACATCACGCTGAACTCCCACAGCGTCATAGAAATCCATTATAGATGTTGCCACAACGCTCTGGAAGGCTCTCATGCTGGGCAGTCCCCAGAGCATGGGATAGTTGTCATGACTTTCCGAAATATCCACACGGAAGAAGTTGTCCTCGGAAACAGCTTCGTACACGTCCTCCTTGCCGTTTATTGCGCAGTCGATGTATTTTCCGGCGTCTTTAGGAGTCAGAGCTCCGTAGAGAACAGTGGTCAGCACGCAGATAAGGCTTGCGGCAGCCGTTGAAATTACCATGATTTTTCCAAAGCTTTTGCCCTTGTTTTTCCGGCGGATGATAAATGCCGAAAATCCCAGAAAGACGGCTGCAATGGCAATTGTCAGCCAGAAATATGCCATATCGTATGGGTAGGTGAACCAGCTTACCTTGCCGTCCTTTTTCTCGGGAATAAGCGAGATAAGCCCGAATGCAGCCAGCATTCCCACGCAGATCTTCATTGCCGGTCTGAAATCAGCGCCGTCCTCGTCGAGGGTCTGCGCCGTCATCATAGCGAAAATGAGAATGGGCATATAGAACCAGCGTGCGTAGTAGGAGGCGTTAAAGGTGTAGAATGCGCTGTTGAGCACAGGAACGAGAGAGCAGATAATACATATCCATGAGAGCCGTACAGCCCAGTTTTTCTTTCTTGTCCGCATATATGTGATGACGCCGAGCATGGAGAAAAGGGGGAAATATCCGCCTACGGATGACCATTTGGCGCCATCGCTCTTGAAGAGGTTCGGTCTTGCCGGGATATCCGGCGGCATGAAGAATGACTGTATTACCCTCATCGCACGGGTCGGCTCGCGGTAGAATATGAGGTTGTTGCCGTATAGACGCTCGCTGACGCGGTAGTTGCCCAGTATCGCCAGCGCCGACGGAAGCAGGATAAATGCCGCGATCGCCGTTCCCAGGACTGCCTCGATAAGCAGCCCTAAGAAGCTTTTCCATGTCGCCGGAAAGTCCTTGCAGGGCGATCTCATCAGGAAGTAGAGGATAATGAAAACGACCTGTCCCGTAAAGAAATAGTAGTTCATGGCTGCCATGACGGCGACGGTTACTGCAAACCAGCCCCGGCGGCGGTTGCGGATATTCTCCTCCATGGCAATGAGCATGAGCGGAAAAAAGGCAGTGACATCCTGGAAATGGTTGAAGAAGATGTTGAATACCTGGAATCCCGAGTAGGCGTAGAGCATCGCTCCGGTAAGGGAAGCAGCCTTGCTTTTGACGAAACGACGTATAAAGATATATGCCGTCAGAGAGGCGAAGCCGTGCTTTATCGCCAGGAGAAAGGGGATAGAGTATGTCACCCAGGCTCTGGGAAGAATGGTCGTCAGCCAGAAAAACGGGCTTCCGAAGAGGTAGAATGAGTAGGAGGTCATGAAGTCCGAGCCCAGGTCGGTAAACCAGTTCCAGCCGAACTGACCGCCGCGTACAGCGTCGTTGGCGAGATTGTAGAAGGGAATTTGCTGCGCGTTGAAATCGCCGTAGTAGATGAAGTAGCCGCGATCGCATATCATGACCGGAATAACCGCCAGAAGCAGGGGGATAACGCCTAAAAGAAAGGCTGCCAGGTATTTTTCCTTTGTGAAGTTCGGGTTATACGGATTGCTTGTTTTTTCCATTTTTGTCTCCGTTTAAATTATTTCAATGTCAAGAAGCCCCATATATTCTTTGAGAGAAACGGCAATTTCGGCAACGCCGCAGGGCTGAAGCTCAATTGTGTATTCTCTGAAATCGTCATAGGCTGTAGAGGCGGAGATATTCAGCTCATTGGAGGTCTCCCCGATTTTTACCGCTATCGTTTCATCGTTCATGACGGAGGAGATGCGCAGCTTTACAGCAGATCTTCCCTCAGTGTCCACGCCGCCGTACACCGCAGTTCCAGCCCAGCCGCAGCAGAGGAGGTACTGCTTGCCCAGCTTCCTTGACCAGGCAACGGTCACATCCTGTGAGACATCGCAGAACTGAGCGCTGAAGCTGTTCCTGCGTATGCCGGGAGTATCGCCGGCAAGCTCAATCTCCGCGGAAAGAGGCAGTTTATCGGAGCATCCGCCAGCCATAAAACAATATTTTCCGCATTCTGTTATCATGCTCTCCCTGCGGACGTCGAAAATTTGCATGATATGCGCTTTCACCGTCAGCTTCACCGTCACAGTTTCGTGAGCCTTGATATAAACGCGCTCAAAGGAGCCGAGCTTCTTAATGGGACGGCTTACTGCGGAATCCGGTACGCTGAAATAGAGCTGTATGACCTCGTCGCCATCGGTATCCGAGGTGTTCTTCACTGTCACAAATGCAGTGACCGAGCCGTCGGTATCAGGCTGTATTTCCATAGCTTTATACTCAAACTCCGAGTAGGACAGACCGTAGCCGAACGGGAAAAGGGGCGTGCCACGGAAGTACATATAAGTTGAGCCGGTTTTCTCGATGTCGTAGTCGTTTATGTCCGCCACATCGTTGTCGTCGGCATACCAGGTCATGGCAAGCCGTCCGGCAGGATTGTTTCTGCCGCTTATTGTCTCGGCAATTGCCGTTCCCAGGGCAGCTCCGGCGTGAGTGGTGTAGAGAATAGCAGGAATATCCGCATCAGTCGTTTCATTCTTTATGGCGTAGGGATAGCTTGAGATCAGCACCATTACAAGGTTGGAAAGCTTTCCCAGCGCCTTTGCGATCCCGGGCTGGATCGTCAGCTCCAGCGTAGTCCTGTCGTGGCACTCTTTTGCGGACTGGACAGGATAATTTCCGGTGCAGTAGATCACCAGGTCGCATTTTTCGGCTATATCCCTGATTTTTTCCGCCGTTTTGCCGGTGTCTGGCACAGCGAATGTGTTTTCGGGCAGAACGGGCGCATTTGCGGCAAATGTTAGCCTGCCACCATCTGCCAGTGTCAGTCTGCTGTGGGAGAGATACTCCTCGATAACATATTTTTCACCGCCGACCTTTTTGAAATTCAGGGTCTCCCGGGTGAACCAGTCGTATATTTCGCGGTTGTGGAGTTTAAGCGTGCCATCCTTGAAGCTGACGTATTTTCCGTACTTTACGGAGAACAGGTTCATCCAGCCCTCGCCCCAGTCCTGTAATTCAAACCAGGCGGAATCATCGTTTTCCTCGCCGTCTGCATAAACCGTTCCGTCCTCATGAACGGAGAGATATTTGCCGTTTTCCGCAATGATACGGACTTTTTCCCAGAGACTTCCGGTGATTACCTCGGCATCCGGAAATTCGCGGCGTATGCCTTCTGCCGGAGAGACCGCATTAGTGAAGCATCCCGTATACCAGTCCCGGAGATTTTCCTCAGAGAGAGGCCCAACAACGGCTATTCTGCGAGGTTTTTCCCTTAGCGGCAGCAGACCCTCATTTTTTAGCAGAACCATTTGTTCTCTGGCTGCTCTCAGATTCACCTCTGCCGATTCCGGGTCGTCACGGACATCCTTTGAGATGCTGTTGTACGGGCAGTCCTCCGAAAGCTGACCCAGGCTCAGCCGCAGATACAGCACATTTTCCGCAGCCCTGTTTATATCCGCCATAGTAATAAGACCGCGTTCCAGAGCCTCATAGGCGGCTTTTCTGACGATAGCCTCGTTGTCCGTCATAACATCGCAGCCTGCTTTCAGCGCCTCGGCAAGAGTTTCCGCGTGGTCGGCGCAGTATCTGTGAGAAACGACATTCTGGGAAAAATCCCCTCCGTCGGTTACGGCATACCACATTCCCCAGTCGTCTTTAAGAATGGTATCAAGCTGCGGATTGCAGAGGGCAGGGATGCCGTTTATCTCATTATAAGCCGTCATTACGCCCTTTGCGCCGCCGTATTTTATGGCGTTCATGAATGCGGCATAGTAGTATTCGTATTTCAGTCTCACCGGAATCCCGGAATTGGAGCTGCTGCGGTGCTTTTCATTATTGTTGGCGCAAAAATGTTTCAGGGTCGGAACGGTTTTCACGTATGTGCCGTCAAAGGCTGCCATAGTTTCTGTGTATGCCCGGGTCATCTCTCCGGCAAGGCACACATCCTCGCCGTAAGCCTCCTCGGTACGTCCCCAGAGAGGGTTGCGTTCCATATCCACGGTCGGTCCCCAGAGACACGGGCTGACAAGGCTGTCCTCGTTGTAGATGCCGCGCGCCTCGTTTCCGGCGATCTCGCCCAGCTCCGCCATGAGATCCTTGTCAAAAGTTCCGGCAAGCCCTATGGGCTGCGGAAAAACGGTGGAATAGTATTCGGGTCTGCGGCTTACGAATCCTCTGGCGACCTCCGTGCCGATAAAAAATTCTCCCAATCCTATTGATTCAATGGGACGCTGGTGGGTGCAAAGAAGTGAAAGCTTTTCGTCAAGACTGAGCGTTTTGCACAGTTCCGCAGCCTTTGCCGCAAGTTTATTATTCTTCATTTTACAAACTCCATTCGTTACAGGTAGCACTTGCCTATGTATATTTTTTAAGTATCTGTTCCGCAGCTTCGCGCCGGGTGCATCGGCTGTTCATTGCCGTTTTTTCTATGTGGCGGTGAGCCTGCGGCTCTGTGAATTTCAGATACTGCATGAGAACCGATTTAGCCTTGTTTATCAGCCTCATGTCGTCGATCTTTGTGAGAATATCCGCGGATTCCCTTGTATCACCGGTAATTTCCTCCAGTCGGAGGATGCAGTCCGTCAGCTCTGCCCGGTTCACCGGAAGAGAGAGCGTCTCAGCGCCGTATTCCGACAGCCATTCCGCCATCTGGGACGATATATTTTCGCTGCAAAGGAAAACGACTCCGCAGACTGCCGAGGCGTTTTCCGCCAGCTCCAGGCTTTGCTCGTCGCCAAGAGGGGATACGACGAGCATCAGTTCAGTTGTCAGACTCCCCGACAGTATTCTGCGGATCTCGTCACTGTCCGGAGACATGAACGAGCAACTGTAACCGCAGCTCTTCAGCGTTTGCTCCGCTTCCTCGCTTATCTGTCCGCGGAGACGGCAGACAATAATTGCTTTTTTCATTGGGCTTTGTCCTTAAATATAATTGAAATATGATCTTTCCTCAAATTCGTCCTTATCCTTTGCCTGGCGGTATGCGTTTACCTGGCGGTCGAGGTGGGCTATGAGCGTCTTGTAAACGTCACCGGGGAGATTCCTGCGGATAAACTCGCTTTCGGAAGCCGCCTCTATTGCCTCCTCGGGAGTCATGGGCAGCAGCTCGAAACCTGCCGCCGCCGGGTCGCCTTTCATGGTCTTGTCCATAAGCGAGCAGTCGCCGTTCCGGATGCCCTCCATGCCGGCGGCAAGGATAAGCTTGAATACAACATACGGGTTGCAGGCTGCGTCGGCGGAGCGAAGCTCGATCCTCGGCGGTATTCCCACAGCCCTGGAAATGCGGATAAGCTGGGAGAAATTTTCGTAAGACCAGTTGACATATTTAGGCGCATAGCCCATTCCGAGCCGTTTATAGGAATTTGTTGTGGAATTGAGGAAAGCAGTCATTTCCCGGATGCGGCGGAGAACTCCGGAGATGAAGCACTTGCCCTCCAGGGACATTTTATCCGGGTCGGAGCCGAAAATATGTTCGCCGTTTTTCGTCAGGCTCAGGAATATGCTTAGGGCGCTGCCGTGCTCATTCTGGAGCGGTTTTGGCATGAACGATGCAAAAAGTCCGAATTGTGCGGCTATGGATTTTACTACGGTTTTGTAGTGGAGCATATCGTCGGCGGCGGTTACCGGCTCGCTGCCCCGAAATTCGATCTCGTTCTGACCCGGACCGTGCTTATGGCAGGAGCTTTTCGGCTTCAGACCCATTTCTTCGAGGGAAAGGCAGATCTCGCGCCGCGGATTTTCGCACTTGTCAAGAGGTGCAACGTCAAGGTAGCCACCGTTGTCATGAGGAGTTTTCGTAGGCTCTCCCTTTTCGTTCAGCTCGAAAAGATAAAATTCGCAGCGTGTTCCCATTTCGCAGGAATAGCCGTCCAGCCGCAGCTCATTGATAAAGCTGATGAGATCTGTCCGCATATCGCCGCTGTAGTCCGAGCCGTCCGGATTTTTCAGCGAGCAGAAGAAGCGGACGACCCTGCCGGATTTCGGTCTCCAGGGGAGAACAGAAAGAGTGGAGATGTCCGGAACAAGAAGAAGCTCCGAGCAGCCTGTCCCGAGGGAGGAGGCGTCGAAGGGGATGCCGTGGGAGCAGGCGTGGGACAGCTCGTTGGGCATAATGGCTATGTTTTTCAGATTGCCCAGAATATCGCAGAAGGTGAGGCGAATGAATTTTACATCGTTCTCCTCAGTGAATTTCAGTATTTCTTTAGGTGTAAAGCTCATAAATTAGCTCCTTTAGGCGTGATTATAAGACGAAAGCAGGCAGAGATCGTTTTTTCTCTGATTTTTCCTCTAAGGAGTAATTATAACATAATTTATAATAAATGTAAATAGGATTTCGGGGTAAAAAATATTTTTTCAAAAAAACGGAAAAAAGCTTGACAAAAGAAAATGAGTATGGTATAATGTTATTACCTCATTTGGGGCTATTTTTGTGTTGGGCTGCATTAAGTCTCGCGAAACAGCCATGAGGGAGGCAAACAACCTATCTCCCCGGCGGGGAGGAAGTAATTTTTTCAGGAGGTGCCGATATGAGAGTAAAGATTACATTGGCTTGCACAGAGTGCAAACAGCGTAATTACGTTTCCAAGAAGAACAAGAAGAACGACCCCGACAGAATCGAAATGATGAAGCATTGCAAGTTCTGCCGCAAGCACACTCTTCATAAGGAAACAAAGTAATCGGAAGGAGTATTTTTATGGCTAAAAAGGACAAAGAAAATACTGCTGCCGAGACGTCCGGTAAAAAGGACAAAAAGGAGAAGGACAAGTCCCAGAAGAAGCCTAACAAGATCGTTAAGTGGTTCAAGGACTTGAAAATCGAGTTTAGAAAAGTAGTATGGCCTACAAAGAAGACGGTTATCAACAATACGACGGTTGTTCTCGCTGTTGTTGCGCTTTCTTCCGTTATCGTGGGTCTCCTTGATACAGGTTTCCTTAACCTGTTTAAACTCATCTATCAGCAGGGCTGATAGGGAATTCTGAGGAGGATTTGTTATGTCGGAAGCAGCTAAGTGGTACGTAGTACACACATATTCAGGCTATGAAAACAAGGTAGCTCAGAATATCGAAAAGGTTGTTGAAAACCGTAAGCTTCACAAGCTTATCCAAGAGGTCAGAGTTCCGACTCAGGTCGTTACCGAAACTATCAACGGCAAGGAAAAAGAGGTCGAGCGGAAAACATTTCCGGGATACGTTCTCATTAAAATGGTCGTGACCGACGATACATGGTATATCGTAAGAAATACCAGAGGCTGCACTGGCTTCGTAGGTCCGGCGTCAGTTCCCACTCCTCTCAGTGAGGAAGAGGTACAGAAGACTTTCGGTATTGACGTTTCCGTCGTTGAAGTCAATTTCAAGGAAGGCGACAGAGTTCAGATTTCCGGTACGGCTATGGACGGCTTTATCGGTATCGTTCAGAGTATCAATCTCGATGACCGCACAGTTGATCTTCTTGTATCAATGTTCGGCAGAGAGACACCAACGACGCTTCCTATCAATCAGGTCGTTGCGTTGGATTAACACAATTAATTAAAAGGAGCCGTAAGGCTTCAGTGGGAGAGATTAGCAGGGCGGTCCTCAGATTTGCCCGGGCTAAGGAAAATCTCGCCATTTACCACATTTATGGAGGTGCGAATACATGGCACAGAAAGTAGTTGGCTACATTAAGCTTCAGATCGCAGCAGGAAAGGCTACTCCTGCACCGCCTGTCGGACCCGCTCTTGGTCAGCACGGCGTTAATATCATGGCATTCACAAAGGAATTCAATGAGAGAACAAAGAACGACATCGGAATGATCATTCCTGTTGTTATCACTGTTTACGCAGACCGTTCGTTCTCATTCATCACAAAAACTCCTCCCGCAGCGGTTCTTATCAAGAAGGCTTGCAATATCAACAGCGGTTCAGGTGTTCCCAACAAGACAAAGGTTGCTAACATCACTAAGGAGCAGGTACAGAAGATCGCTGAGCAGAAGATGCCCGATCTCAATGCAGGCTCACTGGAAGCGGCAATGAGCATGATCGCAGGAACAGCTCGTTCTATGGGCGTAGTTGTTGTTGACTAATTTAACAATTGAATGATGATTAGGGGAGTTCCCCATTCACGTTCTATCGGTGGGAGGGAATTAGCTGATTGTCCGGCTATTGAAAATCTCGCTATTACCACTTAAATAGGAGGAAATATAATGAAACACGGCAAGAAATATGTTGACAGCGCAAAGGCTGTCGATACTGCAAAGCTTTACGAGTCTGTTGAGGCTCTTGAATTGGTTTGCCAGAATGCAAAGGCAAAGTTTGACGAAACAGTTGAAGCCCATATCCGTCTCGGTGTTGACTCACGTCACGCTGACCAGCAGGTAAGAGGCGCTGTGATCCTTCCTAACGGCACAGGCAAGAAGGTAAAGGTTCTTGTTTTCTGTAAGGAGGATAAGTATGAGGCTGCTCAGGCTGCCGGTGCAGAGTATGTCGGCGGAATGGACCTCGTTGAGAAGATTCAGAAAGAAAACTGGATGGATTTCGACGTTGTTATCGCTTCACCTGACATGATGGGCGTTGTCGGACGTCTCGGTAAGGTTCTCGGACCTCGCGGTCTTATGCCTAACCCGAAGGCTGGTACTGTAACTCCCGACGTTGCCAAGGCTGTAACAGAGGCTAAGGCAGGTAA
>JAGBGT010000083.1 GCA_017935865.1 Ruminococcus sp.
CCTCTTTATATATGGACAATCAGTTCATAAGGGAACGCCCTCTCTTGCAGGGCGTTCCCTCTTTCAAAACAGTCCACTGGACTGTTTTGAAATTCACCCTTTGCGGAGCGCCTAAAGGCAAACATCGACCTGCGGTCGATTTGGGACTCTGTCCCAAACCCTGCCAGAGGCGCCGCCTCTGGCCTCTGCAAAAGGGACATTGTCCCTTTTGAAACCCGGTGTTGTCGGCTGCGCCGACTTGGGGCGCTGCCCCAAACCCCACAAAGGGACTCCGTCCCTTTGGCTCATCTCCGCCTGTATTCCGACGGCGCAATTCCCTCCGCACTCTTAAACTGCCTTACAAAATAATTATACGAAGAATATCCGCATTCCCTCGCGATCTCCGTGACCGTCATCTCCGTGGAGTCAAGAAGCTCCTTCGCCTTTTCAATGCGGAAAAATATCATCTCCTCAATTATGCTCTTGCCAAAATATGTCTTGTATATCTTTTGCAGATAGCTCTTGCTGAGATAGAGCCTTCCGGCGATCTCGCTGATATTCCACGGCAGCTCGGGATTTTTCATCAGTTTGCCGCGGAGGATGCAGAGCTTTTCATACTGCGGATTTCCGGCTGTCTCAGACACCGTGTAGCTGTACACACGATTCACCGCCGCCTTGTGCAGCGCGGCGCTGGGAGGATTTTCGGAATCGACCGGCTGAGTGTGCAGCCCGACAGTGAAGTCAATGTTGCAGCTTTCGTTTTCCTCAAAAGCCGTTTTTGGGAGAGCTTCCTGCAATCCGCCGAAAATCTCGCCGCAGCGGTCGGGAAAAGGCGTTATCACCGCAAAGGTGTATGCCGTCCAGTAGCCGAATATCTCGTCGCTGCGGAGAAGTTCCCGGAGGACGGCTATGAAATTGCGCATTATTCTGATGCACTTTTCCTCGTCGTTCAGATAGACCGCATCGTTCAGACCCGTTAGCTGAATACGGATGAAATTCACCGTGCTGCCCCGTCCGCGCATATAGCCCAACTGATCCGCGTAGGCTTTCTTGACTCCTGCTCTGTTGAGAAGTCCCGTCTGGGCGTCGTGGAGCATAGCCCGGTTGGTGGTGGAGAGGGTGTTGTTGAGTATGGACTTTATACGCATCTGCTCCAGGGTAACATTGATGTAGTTTGTCCAGTAGCGGAAGATGCGGTTGAAGCTCATCGGCACTTTTCCGAAGGAGACTGCGGTGTAGCCGAAGAAATTCTCCTTGAAACTGAGCGGAGTGAGATAGTACGCCACCGGATAGCGGCGGTCAGCGTCGTAATCCGGGAGAAGACTGCTCGCCGGAAATGGAGCTTCACAGCCGGGGAGACGCTTCACAGCCGATTTCGCCAGGATCATGTGCATATTCTCAATGGGGAGAAAATCCAGCTTTCGGTCGGAATTGCTGCCTAATTTCATGAAGCTGTCCGTCAGGCAAACGAAGATCCTGTTGGCTTTGTATATATAGTAGGTGTAGTTGTCGATGCTGTCGGCAAGCTCCCGGGGAGTTTCTGCCGAGGTCACGTCGAAGAGCATATCCCGGTAGAGGATGTCGCGTTCAAGAGCGGCGTTGACGACCTCCCGCCGCGGAGTTTTTTCCCCTGTCAACTGCACCTTGCATCCGCAACTGCATCCATGGCGGAGTCCTCTTGCCTTATTGTGTACCCTGCCGGTGATCTTTCCGGTAATTATGCGGTAAAGCCGGCGGAAACCCTCAGCTCCGAGCTGAAAATACGGTCTGTGATAGCTTGTGATGACCGGCGAGAACTGCTTTCCCTCCTCGGAGGCGTCATATCCGGTTACGGCAATATCCTCCGGCACGCGTATTCCGCCGGATGCCAGAGCCTCCGCAAGAGCGATGGCGGAGAAGTCGTTTCCGCAGACTATAGCTTCCGGACGGGAGAGGCTGCCGCTGATTATCCGTTCCGCCAGCGCCCTTGCGGCGTCTTTCCAGAAATCTCCGTAGATACAGCAGCTTTTGTCGTAATACAGACCGTGATTTTTCATGGAGTTTTTAAATCCGGCAAGCCGTTCCTCGGAGACGAAATTGTTTTTCGGGCCTGTCAGGCAGTATATTTTGTTGAAACCGTGGACGTCAATAAGGTGGTCGGTTATCTTTTCTATAGCCGAACGGTCGTCGATAGCCGTGGATTCAAAGTTTTTGTGCTCGTCGGAATCCAGCAGCATGACCGGCTTTCCGGCACGCAGGAACAGCTCGTCCAACTGCTGTTTTATGTTGTCATCTCTGAAAGTATTTTTCATGCAGAGGAAGCCGGCGAACCTGTCGGAAAGTATCAGGTCGAAGATCCTGGCTTCCATGGATCTGTTAGGCGTTTCGTAGCAGAAGTTGTGAAAAGTAGTGATAACGGCGATATCACAGTTGCTTTTGAATGCCTGGGAAATAATGCCTTTAAGAACCTCCTCCTGGAAGTCGACATGGCAGTCTGTCAGCACGACGCCGATCAAAAGTCTTTTTTTCACTGTAGTCCTCCGGAATGATAGTATTGTGTATGTCCGATTATTTTATATATGTAATATTATATCATACTCTCCGGGGAAATGCAAGACTAAATTGAATGTTTTTCGGCGCTGTCAAAATAATCTTCTCAATAAGATATGATTTTTGATTGCCAAAAGGAAATTATTTTTGTATAATATTATTGTAAACAAAATATGAATGGTTTAAAACAGAAATATAATCAACAGGGGGAATTGAAATGAAGCTCAACTTCAAAAGGCTGGTATCGGCTGCGGCTGCCGCGGCAATGGCTGCATCCTGCTTGATCGTTCCCGGAAATGGCGCAAATGGCAGGATCGAGGCGAAAGCAGCTTCAAATGTCATGCTGGAATACCTGAACAGGGGGATCTCCGCAGTGAATACCGGCAGCGGAATGCTGGTAAGCTGGCGCTATCTCGCCAACGACGATGACAATGCAGTATATAAGCTCTACCGCGACGGCAGTCTTATCTACACAAGCGAAGCAGGAAAGGCAACCTGCTATCTTGACGCTCAGGGAAAATCGACTTCAAAATACCGCGTGGACACCCTCTCGCCCGGCGGCGCTGTTGTCGGTTCTGAGGACTGCACGCTCATCTCAAACAACACTTATTTCGACATTCCCATGTCGCCGCCCTCAAGCATCTACAGCCCTAACGATATGTCCGTGGGCGATGTTGACGGCGACGGACAGTACGAGCTTTTCGTAAAGTGGGATCCGAACAACTCAAAAGACAACTCCCAGAAGGGTAAGACAGACAAAGTTTACATCGACTGCATCAGGCTGGACGGCACACGCTTGTGGAGAATTGATTTAGGCGTCAATATCCGTGCAGGCGCTCACTACACCCAGTTCTATGTAGGCGACTTCGATCTTGACGGCAAGGCTGAAATGACCTGCAAGACCTCCGACGGCACAGTGGACGGAACGGGAAAAGTCATCGGGGACGGCTCAAAGAACTATGTAAACGGCGACGGTCTTATCATCACGGGAAATGAGTACTACACACTTTTTGACGGCGAAACAGGCGCGGCTCTCGATACGGTAAATTATGAGCCGGGCAGAGGCGATACGACGAAATGGGGCAAGACCAGCGACAAATTCAACCGAGTAGACCGCTTCTGGGGAACTGTGGCGTACCTGGACGGCGTTCATCCCTGCGTTGTTACAGGACGCGGCTACTATGGACGTATGACGGCTACCGCTTATAAGGTTGAGAACAAGAAGCTGGTGAAGATGTGGATGTTCGATACCGGAACAAGCTCCAGTACTCCCGGCTACGGCGACGGAAACCATAACACCATGCCGGCAGACGTTGACGGCGACGGCAAGCAGGAGATCATCACAGGCTCGACCTGCATCGATGACAACGGCACTCTCAAATGGTGTACGAACCAGGGTCACGGCGACGCTATGCACGTTGGCGACCTTGACCCCACAAATCCCGGCATCGAGGCGTGGATATGCCATGAGGATAAGTCCGCAGGCTACGGCGTTACCCTCATCGACTGCGACACCGGAAAGCAGATTTTCCACAACGACGGTTCAGGCGATACCGGACGCTGCTGTGCGGATAATGTCTGGGCAGGCAATCCCGGCGCGGAGCTGTGGGGCAACGGCAACGAGGTCAAAAACGTCAAGGGAGAGACACTTTCGTGCAGACGTCCGGCAATAAACTTCCTCTCATACTGGGACGGCGACCTGGAGCGCGAGATCCTGGACGGATATACCGATTCGCCGGCAACGATCTCTAAAATGAAAGAGGACGGAACGCTTACGACTCTTCTTAAGACGGACGGCTACTACACCTGCAACACAACAAAGGGTACGCCCTGTCTCTCTGCCGATATTTTCGGCGACTGGCGTGAGGAGCTTATCGTAAGAGCTGCCGACAGCAAGTCTGTGAGAATATACGCAACAAATTACACGACTGACTATCGCATTACGACCCTCATGCACGATGCTCACTACCGTATGCAGGTTTCCGCGCAGAATACCGCATACAACCAGCCTCCCCATACAAGCTTTTTCCTGGGAACAGGCTACGACCTCCCTGCAAGACCTGCTGACAGCGTAAATATCACAGGCGTCAGCACGGGCAAGGCAGGAGCTTCTATCAACACAGGATACAATTATAAAATAAAGAATAAGAACAGCGGACTTTACCTCGAAGTCGCTGATGCCAAGGCTGAAAACGGCGCAAATGTTCAGCAGGGCACTGACGGTGCGGCAGTGTGGAGATTTGAGGAGTCGGCATCTGCCGGTTACTACTACATCTATTCCGAATTAGGCGACGGAAAGACGTATCTCCTTGATCTGGATTACGGAAAAACGGACAACGGCACAAATATAGGCATTTGGTCGAACACAAACAGTGATGCACAGCTCTTTAAACTGGTAGATAACGGCGACGGTACTTATGCAATATGCACAAAGGCAACAAGCGACGGAAGCGGACTGGGCGTTGTTTCCGCATCAAAGGACAGCGGTGCAAACGTTATCCAGTGGGCTTGCAACGACTCCGCCGACCAGAAGTGGATTCTGGAAATCGACATTCCCAAGCTCAACGGAAATCTTGTCAGCAATCTTGAACAGAAAGACATCGAGCGTCTGGGCAAGTGGAAGATCGACGATTCGGCGGCTATAGGCGACCTGGTCTTTGGCGACCGCGACTTCACATACACGCAGATCCCCGACTCTCTTATCGGCGCAGAGCTTATCCAGACTGCCTGCGATTCCAAGAAGCTGGACGCCGACCTGGCGGTATTCACAGCCGCTAAGGATATAACGGTTTCCGTTGCCCTCGACACAAGAGTTGAGAGTACCACCGGCACGATTCCCCAGTGGCTTGGCACATGGACAAAAACAGGAGAGCAGGCGGCTTCCAGCAATGACGTTACCTTCGATATTTACGAGAAGTCATTTAAGGCTGGGGAGACGGTAACTCTCGGAACAAACAGCACGGAATATTCAGTTATCAATTACGGCGTATTCGTAAGAGAGGACGCTCCCGCGGTCGTTACGACGACGGCAGCACCTCCCGTGACAACGACGGTCACAATTCCCGTAACTACCGCTGAGACTACCGTGACAACGGCAGCTCCCATTATTACGACAGATGTTCCCGATGAGCCGGGACTCCTGGGCGATGCTAACGTTGACGGCGTGGTTGACATTGCCGATGCGACATTCGTTCTCCAGGTTATAGGAAATTCCGATAAATACAAATTCAAAGGCAAGGGCGAGGACAACGCCGACGTTTACGAAAGAGGCGGCGGAATCACAGCCATGGATGCACTGAGCATCCAGAAATACGATGCAGGAGTGATCACATCATTCCCTGAGTCGGTACAGTAAATAAAAGTCATTTTCAATATCCCTCTCGGAAAAGCTCTCCATTAGGCAGGAGGGCTTTTCTTTTTGGCAAAAAAGGGCTGATGCAGATTAAACTCTGCAACAGCCCTTTTGCATATAAATATTATTCTCCCTGCTCTCCGAATGTCCGGACAGCTTTCATCATTATGGCGCACTCCAGACGCTTCTTTTCCAGCTCGCAGGAGATCTTGTGAGCGGAGTGAACGTCTCCCATATACTGATAATTATTGGCATTGCATCCGCCGCTGCAATAGAACTTCGCCCAGCACTTGCGGCACTCCGGCTTGGAGTAAACATGGCAGTTGGCGAAGTCCGCTTTCATTTCCTCGTTGAACGTGCCCTCGTCGATGTTGCCCATTTTGTACTCCTCCATGCCCACAAACTGGTGGCAGGGGTATATATCGCCGTCTGGAGTAATGGCAATATAGTCGTTTCCGCAGCCGCAGCCGCGAAGTCTCTTGATAGCGCAGGGACCCTGGTCAAGGTCGAGCATAAAGTGGAAGAAGTTGAATTTTCCGCCCTTTTTCTCGTTATCCAGGATACGCTGTGCAAGCACCTCGTATTCCTTGAATACTGCCGGAAGATTTCCCATGGTAAGGGCATATTCATCGCCCTCGCCTACTACCGGCTCAATGGATATCTGGTCGAATCCGGCTTCATAAAGGGCGAAAACGTCGTTGGAGAAGTCCAGGTTCTTGTTGGTGAAAGTGCCGCGGACGTAGTATTCCTTGTCGCCCCTGCCCTCTACCAGCTTCTTGTACTTGGGGAGTATCATATCATAACAGCCCTGACCGTTTGGCAATACCCGGAAATAATCGTTGACCGATTTTCTTCCGTCGATCGACAGCACCACGTTGGACATTTCGCGGTTGATAAACTCAATTTTCTCGTCGTCCAGCAGCAGACCATTTGTGGTAATGGTAAAGCGGAATTTCTTGTTGAACTCAGCCTCTCTTGAGCGTGCGTACTCGACGATCTGCTTTACGACCTTGAAATTCATCAGCGGCTCTCCGCCGAAGAAATCCAGCTCCAGATTAGGCCTGTCTCCGGAATTTTCCAGGAGGAAGTCGATAGCGTGCTTGCCGGTCTCAAAGGACATGAGCTTCCGTCCCTGACCGAAATCGCCTGTGGAGGCGAAGCAGTATTTGCACCTCAGTTGGCAGTCGTGGGCGATATTCAGGCACATCGCCTTAACGGGAGAAGCCACGGAATACTTGGCATATTTTTCGTAGTCGTCCTCGGAGAAGAGAATCTTGTCATTGTACAGCTCCACGATCTCCTGATAGCACGACTCTATCTCCTCAGCGGGATAGACCTTTGAGAGCTTCTCCATGACCTTATCCGGGCACTTATCGTCAAAAGGCGGCTCAACATTGTCCAGCAGATCGTATGTCAGCTCGTCCACGATATGAACGCCGCCGCTGTTTACGTCCAGGACAATATTAAATCCGTTCAATTTATACTTATGTATCATACAATCACCCTCTAAAAAAACCAGGGCAGCCTGAAACTGCCCCATCAAGATACAAATTCTTTTGTTTAAACAGCCTTATCTCTCGCACTTCTGGTTAGCAACCGTGCAGGATGTCTTGCAGGCAGACTGGCATGAAGCCTGGCACTTGCCGCAGCCGCCCTTCTTAGCGGACTCCTTGAGATTAGCCTTGTTGAGAGTCTGAATGTGTTTCATAATATAAACCTCCTCAAATTTTATTAAATATATAATTCGATTAATACAATTATATCACATTCCCGGAAATATTTCAATAGTTTTTTTCCTCTTTTGGAAAAATATACGTTTTGCATAATTTAAAACCGGAAAAAATGTTGATAATCGACAGCATTGGATCAATTTATCAGTGTATATGGATTGCATATATAGTGGATTTTACTGTTCCTCCAGCTCGATGAGCTTTTCAAAGTTTTCGTCGATTTTCTGCTTCAATCCGTCGATCTCGCTGCATTTGGCGCTCATGGTCTCGTAGTCGGTGTAGACCTCTTCCCTGCCGATCTCCTCTGTCAGGGCGTCGATCTGAGCCTGAATATCGTCGATTTCCTTTTCCAGCCGCCGCATCTCGTTTTTCCGTGCTGCATCAGCGCTTCTCTGCTGTTTGCTGCGGTATGCCCTGGTCAGCTTCTCCTTTGCAGCTTCCGCCGCTTTCGCCTGCTTTTCCGCATCGGCAGCACGCTTTTCCGCCGCCTGCTCGTCCCGGAGGATATCGAGATATTTCTCGAATCCGCAGTTGTGCTCCCGGTAACCGCCCTCTGTCAGCTCGATAAGCCGGTCGGCAATACGGCTCAGCAGGTAGCGGTCGTGGCTGACGAAGATGACCGTTCCCGTGTACTCCTCCAGAGCCGTCTCTATCGCCTCTTTCGAGCTGAGATCAAGGTGGTTGGTAGGCTCGTCCAGGATAAGCACATTGCCGTGTTCCTGCATCATAATGGCAAAACAGAGCTTGGCGCGCTCGCCTCCGCTGATGACCCCCGTCTCCTTGAAAACATTTTCGCCCACAAATCTCACCTGCGCCAGAAGATTCCGCACTTCTAAATCTGACAGCGACGGATAGCGGCTGTGAAGCTCTTCCATTACTGTCAGTTCCCGGTTCAGATTGGTGCTCTCCTGCTCAAAGTAAGATATTTTAACGTTAGTGTTCCAGCGCACGCTTCCGGCATGGGGGATAAGCCCCTGTATCATTTTCAGCAGCGTTGACTTGCCGATGCCGTTATCGCCGATAATTCCCACTTTTTCTCCGCGGCGCACCTCGAAGCTTATATTCTCCGCCAAAGTTTTCCGCCTTGCGCCCTCACCCACGGTGATATCCGCATTTCTGACTTTCAGAACCTCCAGAGGCGGCTCTATGGCATAGGTAAAGCTGATCTTTGCGTGCCGCTCGTCGTGAAAGGGTTTCTCTATCCTGTCCATTTTCTCCAGTTGACGTCTCCGGCTCTGCGCCATTTTCGTGGTGGACGCCCGGACGAGATTTCTGGCGACGTAATCCTCCAGCTTGGCAATCTCTTTCTGCTGCTGTTCATATTCGCGCTGTCTGCGAAGGTCGTTATCCTCGCGCTGGCGGATAAATGCGGAATAGTTTCCCTTGTACCGTGTAAGCGTGCCGCGCTCGATCTCACATATAGAGGTACACAGCCTGTCCAGGAAGTAGCGGTCGTGGCTGACGATGAGAACAGCCCCGCGGTAGCTGCGGAGATATTCCTCCAGCCACATTATGGTCTTGAAGTCCAGGTGGTTCGTCGGCTCGTCCAGGATCAGCAGATTCGGCTCTTCCAGCAGCAGCTTTGATATGCACAGCCGGGTCTTTTCGCCGCCGCTGAACCCGGAGATCCGCCTGTTGAGCTGTTCTCCGGAGAATCCCATGCCGTTGAGGATGGTGCGGATCTTCACGTCGGTATTATAGCCGTCATTTGCCTCCACCCAGGAGGAAAGCCGCTGATATTCGTCAGCGGAGGAGTTGTCTCCCGATTCGATCTCCAGCTCGATCTCACGAAGCCGCCCGATCGCCCGGTGGATAGGCTCGAAAACCCTTTGCATCTCGTCCATGACAGTGTTTTCGGAGTCCAGACCGCCCATCTGTTCCAGATATCCCACGGAGGTCTTGGCGGCAAGGGAGATGATGCCGTCCTTTTCGGTTGCCCGGTCAGGCTCAACAGAGCCGGTAAGTATTTTCAGCAGGGTAGATTTTCCGCAGCCGTTATTTCCCACAAGACCGATCTTATCCGTCTCGTCGATAACCAGGGAGACGTTGTCCAGGAGAATATTTCCGTTGTAGATTTTTGTTATGTTGTTTAAACTTACAAGCATAGTTTCGTCCTTACGTATTATTCATTATTCATTAAAATTGGGGATTTTTCCTTTTGTATTGGGAAGATTTCTTTCTGTCTCTTTATGTACGGGCATCAAGTTTCTAAGGGAACGCCCTCTCTTGCAGGGCGTTCCCTCTTTTCCAACAGTCCACCGGACTGTTGGAAAATTCACCCTTTGCGGAGCGCCTGAAGGCTGCATCGACCTGCGGTCGATATGGGGCGCTGCCCCATGCCCTGCCAAAGGGACTCCGTCCCTTTGGAAACCCGACGTTTATCGGCTGCGCCGATTACTCTTCGTCCTCATCATAGAAAACATTGTAATTCTTTCCGCGGTGAGCATAGGTGCTCAGGACAAGCCCGATTATCATGTACATACTCAGCATCGCCGTTCCGCCGCCGCTGATGAACGGGAGCGGAACTCCGATTACCGGAGCGGCTTTCAGCACCATGCCGATATTCATAAGGCAGTGAGTGAAAAGCATACCGAATGCGCCCATGCAAATGAACCGTCCCAGACGGTCGCGGGTGATGCGGCTGTCCGCAAAAACTTTCAGGCAGATGTACGCCAGAACTATCATTACGCCGATAGTCCCCACGAAGCCGAAAACCTGTCCCACATGGGCAAAAATGAAGTCGTTGTGAAGCTCGGGAACGTAGATGTATTCCTTGGAATCGGCAAAAAGCCCCTTGCCGAAAACTCCGCCGGACTGCAATGCGCGGATTCCCAGATCCTGCTGATACTCAATATTTTCCGGGTCTGTACCGGGATTGAAGAGGATGAGGATACGCTCCTTGTGGAAGCTGCTGAGAAAGTTGAACCACATGACAGCCACAGCTCCGCCGATAACGAAAGGGGCGGCGACGAGATATTTCCAGGAGATGTTGGAGGAAACAAGCATAAAGCCGAAAATCGCCGCAAAGACTATCGCCGTTCCGTAGTCGCCCTGAAGAGCGACTATGCCGATCGGAATTGCGCCGTGGATCAGTAGAAGCAGCATATGGAACGGCTTGTTCATGTCCTCCTCGTCCCGGGAGAGGTGGTAGCTGAAAGTGAGAATAAAGGCGATCTTCATTATCTCCGAGGGCTGGAGGCTGATTCCGAAAAGCCGTATCCAGCCGCGGTCGTCCGCGCCCTCGCGCTGGTAGCCCAGGGAGGTGAATGTCAGGGCGACGAATCCCAGGGCTATGGGAACGAAGATAAACCAGAGCTTCACCAGCCGCCGGTAGTCGAAGTGGGAAATGATAATGGCTGCGGTCAGTCCCAGAAGCATGGAGACAAGCTGGGTCTTCCAGTAGCTGTCGCCGACGCCCTCATCTGCGCTTACGCCGCTGGATGCAATGGAGTAGATGAGCAGCGTTCCGATAACGGCACAGAGCGTTACGGCGAAGATCAGCCCGAAATCAATGCTGTGCTTGCTTGAATGAATTTTTTTGAATGCGGATTTCATTGAGATTCCTTTCTTTTTCTCAGAACTTGTGTCCATAGGGGGTGTGCCCGAAAAGACACATACAATATCCTATGAACACAAGTTCTCATTTCTATTTTAGAGTCCTGTCAAGGCTGCGGTACTGTGCGGCTGCGGAAATATGCTTTCTCTTTATGGTTTCCGAGCCGTCCAGATCGGCTATGGTACGGGCAACCTTTACTATTCTGGTGTAGGCTCTTCCCGAGAAATCCAGCGCCTTGAAAACTCTGTCCAGAGCCGCCTTGGCATCGTCGTCCAGAGGACACAGCTCCTGGAGCTTGTTGTCGGAAATAAGGGCGTTGCAGGTGATATTCGTCCCCTTGAAACGCTCCGTCTGCATTTCTCTTGCAGCGATGACGCGTTTTCTTATTTCGGCAGAGGTCTCCTGGGGCGCGGTGGAGGAAAGATCGCTGAAATCCACCGGAGCAGCCTCTATGTGGAGGTCAAAGCGGTCCAGAAGCGGTCCGGATATGTGTGACTGGTACGATATGACTCTTCCGGGTGAGCAGGTACATTTCCTCGTCGGATGACCGTAGTAGCCGCAGGGACAGGGGTTCATGGCAGCTATGAGCATGAATGTGCAGGGGTATGTCACCGTTCCGGCAGCCCGGGAGATCGTCACCTGCCTGTCCTCTATTGGCTGACGGAGTATCTCAAGGGTGCGCTTGTCAAATTCTGCTATTTCGTCCAGGAAGAGAAGCCCGTTGTGCGCCAGGGAAACCTCTCCGGGTCGCGGTATAGTTCCGCCGCCTGCAAGACCTGCTGTGGAAATGGTATGGTGGGGCGAGCGGAAAGGACGTTTGGTTATTATGGGGCTGTCCGGGGTGAGAAGTCCTGCAACGGAATGTATTTTCGTGGTCTCCAGAGCCTCCTCAAAGGAAAGCGGCGGCAGGATAGTTGGCATACGCTTTGCAAGCATACTTTTGCCGCTTCCGGGAGAGCCTATGAGCAGGGCGTTGTGACCTCCGGCGGCGGCTATCTCCAGGGCTTTTTTCGCGAACTGCTGACCCTTTACGTCGGCAAAGTCCAGCGCCTCGTCGTAGGCTGCCGCCGGAGGTATAAACTGCTCGCAGGGAGTAAGATTCCGTTCGCCCCGGAAGTGCTCTATCAGCTCCCTGCCGTTTTTCACGGCGTATATTTCCACTCCGGCGATGACCGACGCCTCCAGGGCGTTGTCAGCCGGGACGAAGATCTTTTTAATGCCGGTCTCACGTGCGAGAATGACCATGGGCAGAACGCCGGTGATGCCGCGGACGTCGCCGTTCAGGGACATTTCGCCGATAAACGCGCAGCCGTCAGTCTCGCGGCTTATCATGCGCATTGCTTTTAGTATTGCCATAAAAATTCCCATATCGTGGGCAGAGCCGCTTTTTTTCGTGTCTGCCGGGGCAAGATTTATCATCACCGCCGCTACCGGGAAGCTTATATCGCAGGCACGGAGGGCGGCGCGTATTCTGTCGCGGCTTTCCTTTACCACAGTGTCGGGCAGCCCGACGATGTCGAACTGGGGCTGACCGCGGCTTATGTCGATCTCCACGTCTACGGGAAATGCGTTAAGTCCGAACAGACCGAGACTTGAAATTTTTGCAAACATATTTTACTCCTGTTGTTTTTTCTCCTCTTCCAGTCGCTGGAAATAGAGGGGCTTGATCGAGGGAAGCTCGTAATCGTCGTCAAACAGCGACGTGGACTCTTCCAGAATGCTTTTTTCGTATTTTTTGACGTATTTTTCGCCGGGAATTTTCTGCTCCGGCTTTTCCTCCGGCTCAGGCTCAGCTTCGGGGATGATCTCCGGGGAGGGCTGCGGAGGCTGCTCCGGCTTTTCCGCAGGTGCGAAAAGGTCGTTCATTGCTACTGGTTCGCTTTTTGAATCCGGGAGATCGCAACTGTCACAGGCGGCGGACAGCTCCTGCATATCTGAATTTTTCGGGGGAATCCTCCTGAGCGTTCCCGGATTGCGCGCGTCCTCGTACCGCGATGTATAGTCGGGATTTTCCGTCAGCTCCGTGTAGATCTCGCTGAAAAACGGATAGCCCTCGGTAAGCTCCAATTGCCGCTGATCTGCGAGATCCTGAACGGCGCGGTGAGCGGCGATAACGCCTGCCACACCGATAACAAGCGGGATCATGCCCACAGGCGTTCTCTCTCCGCTGTGCAGCACAGATATGGAGAGGGCAGCATAAATAAGAAAGAGCAGTATTCCGTAAGCCTTGCTGCGGAAGAAATTCATAACGGCAAGGAACACGATCAGCAGTATCTCCAGCCAACTGATTATCAGAAATGCAATGTATGATCCGCCGCTGACGGCGGAAGCTGCCGCTGAAAAAATGCCCAGCGGTATGCCGAGGAATGTGCAGAGCAGCATGATTCCGCCGGATATGACTGTTACAGCCAATATTCTCGCGGACGTTTTCTCTATCTGTTTTTTTCGCATCATGCAGTATGGGTAATGCCCGTGGTTGGGCTGATCCAGAAGTTTTTTGTTCATATTTTTCTCCGGGGTACGGGTGCGGCTTTGAATATAACTATAGTATACCACTTTTTCCGGAAATTGTAAAGGCGTATGTACAATTATTTCTTGGGCAACACCGCACAAAGACCGCCTGGCGGCTTTGGGACGGAGTCCCATATCGACCGCAGGTCGACAACACCGGGTTTCCAAAGGGACAATGTCCCTTTGGCAGAGTCCAGAGGCAGCGCCTCTGGCAGGGCTTGGGACAGAGTCCCATATCGACCGCAGGTCGATGTTTACTTTAGGCACTCTGCAAAGGGTGAATTTTAAGGAAGCACTGATTAAATCGCGCCTGACGGCTTTGCGCGTCATCTACTTGCAGATTTTCCGTCATATCACACAAAAACTCCTTGACATACGACAGTATGCCTGCGTCGTTTTTATGCAATCTGACGAAAAATCTGACTGCGTATCTGACGCACAAGATTTAATCAGTGCTTCCTTAAAACAGTCCGGTGGACTGTTTTGAAAGAGGGGACGCTCTGCAAGAAAGAGCGTCCCCTATAAACTCCCGATTTATATTTTTTGCGGCGATTCGAGAATTTCAGTTTCTCCAAAGCCGCCCACTAACGCCCACTAAAATGAGAGCCTTTTCATCCAAATTGCCGATAATAACAAAAAAATCCGGATAATCGAGCGAAAATCCGGCTAAGTCTCCAATTTTTAGAAAATGTTTCACAAGCCGCTTGACAAGCGGAGGGAAAAGTATTATAATAAGATAATGTATCAGTATGTGTAGGTATCGTTATTATGCAAGATATTATATCATAAAACATATGCTCTTGTCAATAGCTTTACGAAAATTTCTGAGAATTTTTCAGAACAGATTCTCACTTCGGGTACGCCAAAGGTAAAATTCCCGTGAGCAGTTTGCGGCACGGAAAAATAAAAGGAGGTTCCGCCTATGGTGAATGTTACACCTAAGCAGCTGGGAAAAAATGTCAGAATGAGCTTCGGTAAAATTACCGAGCCTCTTGAAATGCCGAATCTCATTGAGGTTCAGAAGAACTCGTACAAGTGGTTCAGGGAAGACGGCTTGAAAGAAGTTTTTCGCGACATGACGGCGATCACGGATTATAACGGAAATCTCGTCCTCAACTTCAAGGATTATCGCTTCGACGATACGCCCAAGTATACCCTCGCAGAGTGTAAATCGAGAGGCGCTACTTATCAGGTCGCCATGAGAGCCACCGCGACCCTCTGCAATAAGGAGACCGGCGCTATCAGTGAGAGCGAGATCTATATGGGCGATTTTCCGCTCATGACGGACAGCGGTACCTTCGTTATCAACGGTGCCGAGCGTGTTATAGTTTCACAGTTGGTTCGTTCTCCCGGCGTTTACTATGCCTTTGAAAAGGACAAGACGGGCAAGGATCTTTTCAGCACCACGGTCATCCCGAACAGAGGCGCGTGGCTGGAATATGAAATGGATTCCAACGACGTTGTGTATGTCCGTATCGACAAGAACAGAAAGATCCCGATAACTACCTTTATCCGTGCCCTCGGCGTAGGCACGGACGAGGAGATCTACGAGCTTTTCGGTCCTGACGAGAGACTGAAGCAGACTATCCTGCAAAAGGATCAGACCAAGAATAACTCCGACGCTCTTATCGACGTTTACAAAAAGCTCCGTCCCGGCGAGCCTCCGACAGTCGAGAGCGCTGTTACCCACCTGAACAACCTCTTCTTCGACGCAAAGAGATACGATCTCTGCCGCTTCGGAAGATACAAATACAACAAGAAGCTGGGCATTGCCTCCCGTTTGGCAGGTCATACGCTGACCGAGCCTGTTGTCAATCCCATGACCGGCGAGATAATGGCTGAGGCAGGCGAGACCGTGACCTACGACAGAGCCTGCGAGATCGAGCAGGCAGGCGTTTATTACGCATTCGTAAAGGTCGAAGCCAAGGAGTACTACACCAACGACCGCGGCGAGACCCAGATCCGCCTGGTTGAGCGCGTTGCAAAGATAATCGGCAACGGCATGGTCGATATCAAGGGCTATGTGGATTTTGATGTTGAGAAGTACGGCATCAATGAGAAAGTCTCCTTCAAGGTGCTCCGCGAGATCCTCGAAAACTCTGCCGACGCTGAGGAGCTGGAGGACAATATCAAGAAAAAAGCTGACGAGCTTGTTCCCAAGCATATCATCCTCGACGATATCTTCGCGACTATCAGCTACTTCATCAACCTCTGCGAGGGTGTGGGTACTGTTGACGACATCGACCACCTGGGCAACAGACGTATCCGCTCCGTAGGCGAACTGCTCCAGAACCAGTTCCGTATCGGCTATGCGCGTATGGAACGCGGTATCCGCGAGAGAATGAACATCCAGACTCAGGATGTGAATACCCTCACTCCCCAGACGCTCATCAATATCAGACCTATTTCCTCGGCTATGAAAGAGTTCTTCTGTTCGTCGCCGCTGTCTCAGTTCATGGATCAGAACAACCCTCTTGCCGAGCTGACTCACAAGAGAAGACTTTCAGCGCTGGGCCCCGGCGGTCTTTCCAGAGACCGTGCCGGATTCGAGGTTCGTGACGTTCATTACAGTCACTACGGCAGAATGTGTCCTATCGAGACTCCTGAAGGCCCTAACATCGGACTTATCTCATATCTTGCTACTTTCGCAAGAATAAACGAATACGGCTTTATCGAAGCTCCCTACAGAAAGGTCGACAAGGAGACCGGGGTTGTTACCAATGAAGTAGTCTATATGACTGCCGACGTTGAGGATAACTACGTTGTCGCTCAGGCAAACGAGCCTCTCACGGAAGAGGGCAGGCTGGCGCGCCCGAGAGTAAACGCCCGTCACCGCGACCAGATACTGGAGTGCGAGCGAGAGATCGTTGACTATATGGACGTTTCGCCTAAGATGGTCGTTTCTGTCGCTACCTCCATGATCCCGTTCCTGGAAAACGACGACGCCAACCGTGCGCTCATGGGCTCGAATATGCAGAGGCAGGCTGTTCCGCTTCTCAAAACAGAGCGTCCCTTTGTCGGCACGGGTATGGAATATAAGGCGGCTGTTGACTCAGGCGTGTGCATCGTTTCAGACTGCGACGGTACGGTCAATTACGTTGACGCCGACAAGGTACACGTTATCGGTAACGACGGAATCGAGCGCAAATATGAGCTTATCAAGTTCAAGCGTTCCAACCAGGGTACCTGCGTAAACCAGAGACCTATCGTCTCTCTGGGCGAAAAGGTCGAAAAGGGTCAGGTCCTTGCTGACGGTCCGGCTACGGCTGACGGCGAGATCTCACTGGGTAAGAATGCCCTTATCGGCTTCATGACCTGGGAGGGCTATAACTACGAGGACGCCGTTCTCCTTAACGAGAGACTGGTTCGCGAGGATGTATTCACATCCGTTCATATAGAAGAGTACGAGATCGAATGCCGCGAGACAAAGCTCGGCTCGGAGGAAATTACAAGAGATATTCCAAACGTTGGCGAGGACGCCCTTGCCAACCTGGACGAGAACGGTATCATCCGCATCGGTTCTGAGGTTACGGCAGGCGATATCCTGGTCGGCAAGGTAACTCCCAAGGGCGAGACCGAGCTGACGGCGGAGGAAAGACTGCTCCGCGCTATCTTCGGCGAAAAGGCACGCGAAGTCCGTGATAATTCACTGAAAGTACCTCACGGCGAGGCTGGCGTTATCGTTGACGTAAAGGTGTTCACAAGAGAAAACTGCGACGAGCTGTCCGCAGGTGTAAATATGCGCGTTATCTGCTATATCGCGCAGAAGCGTAAGATCACCGTCGGCGATAAGATGGCTGGACGTCACGGAAACAAGGGCGTTGTTTCCCGTATTCTTCCGGAGGAGGATATGCCTTTCCTCCCGGACGGCACACCTCTCGATATCGTGCTCAATCCTCTGGGCGTACCTTCACGTATGAACATCGGTCAGGTTCTTGAAGTCCACCTTGGCATGGCGTGCAAGGCGCTTGGCTGGCACATTATGACTCCTGTATTCGACGGCGCACACGAGGACGACATCCGCGACTGCTTCCGCATGGCAAACGAACACAGCCAGGAGCATAGGGACGATATGTTCGAGCTTAATTCTATGGATAAGGTCATCAACCCCAATGCGCTGGAATTTACGGAAGACTGTAAGTTCACCCTGTACGACGGACGTACCGGCGAGAAGTTTGACAACAGAGTTACTGTGGGCTATATGTACTACCTCAAGCTCCACCACCTGGTTGACGATAAGATCCACGCCCGTTCCGTAGGACCTTACGCTCTCGTTACGCAGCAGCCTCTGGGCGGTAAGGCTCAGTTCGGCGGACAGCGTTTCGGTGAGATGGAGGTATGGGCTCTGGAGGCTTACGGCGCGGCTTACACGCTCCAGGAGATCCTGACCGTCAAGTCGGATGACACTATCGGACGTGTTAACACCTACGAGGCGATCGTAAAGGGTCAGAACGTTCCCACGCCGGGAATCCCGGAGTCGTTCAAGGTTCTTATCAAGGAAATGCAGTCTCTTGGTCTGGACGTTAAGGTGCTTGACGAAAACCAGGAGGAGATCGACCTCAAGCAGAACTTCGACGACGACCCGATACCTTCAAGGGATTCTTTCGCCGACGAGGAAACTGCCGATCCCGGACAGTACAACGAAAGCGAAATGGGCGACGCAGGCTTCGGCATGGGCGACGAGGATGAGGATTTTGAGAGCATGGATGCCGACGAATCCTACAGCTTCGACGGAGACGAGGACGAAGATGACATTTTCAGCGGCGACGATGCTGTCGAGGATGACGACGACTTCGGCGACCTTGCTCTTGACGATTCCTTTGATGATTAATTAACGGAAACACCGCGCAGCGGACACTGTCCGCTGCTCTGTCAAGCATTAAATTGCAGGAGGTAGCAGTTTGGAATTTAATACTTTCGATTCAATAAAAATCGGTCTGGCATCGCCGGAACAGATCAGAAGCTGGTCGTTCGGCGCTGTTGAGAGACCTGAAACTATAAATTACAGAACGCAGAAGCCGGAGAGAGACGGTCTTTTCTGCGAAAAAATATTCGGACCAACAAAGGACTGGGAGTGCCACTGCGGAAAGTTCAAGAAGATACGCTTCAAGGGTAAGGTCTGCGACCGCTGCGGCGTTGAGGTAACACGGGCAAGAGTCCGCCGCGAGAGAATGGGTCACATCGAGCTGGCAGCTCCGGTATCCCATATCTGGTACTTCAAGGGCACGCCCTCCCGTATCGGTCAGGTTCTGGAAATATCGCAGAAGCGTCTGGAGGAAGTACTCTACTTCACAAAGTATATCGTGACTGACCCCGGCAGCACAAATCTTGAAAAGAAGCAGCTTCTCTCCGAAAAGGAGTACCTGGACTATCTGGGCAAGTACGGCGACGATTTCAAGGCTGAAATGGGCGCGGAGGCTATCAAGAAGCTGCTCTGCGAGTTCGACCCGGACAGATACGACGCACAGAAGAGACGCCTTGTGGAAATGGGCAAGATCTCCCTTGGCGGCGGAAGAGTTCAGTGCTTCAATAATCCTATGGAGTGCCAGTGCGACGAGTGCGCCGCTTTTGCGGAGCTGGAGGACGTTCAGTGGAAAAACAACCTGGAGCTTTGCGCCGACGACCTGAAAAATGAGCTGGCAGGGCTTCCCTCCGGTCAGAAGAAGGTCAAGCTGGTAAAGAGACTCCAGATCATCGAGGCTTTCCGCCTTTCCGGAAATAAGCCTCAGTGGATGATAATGGACGTTGTGCCCGTTATCCCACCCGACCTCCGTCCTATGATCATGCTGGACGGCGGACGTTACGCCACATCCGACCTCAACGATCTGTACAGACGTGTTATAAACAGAAACAACCGACTCAAGAGAATGCTGGAGCTGGATGCGCCTGATATTATCGTGAGAAACGAAAAGCGTATGCTCCAGGAGGCTGTTGACGCCCTTATCGACAACGGCAGACACGGCAGACCTGTTACAGGCCCAAGCAACCGTGCGCTGAAATCCCTTTCGGATATGCTTAAAGGTAAGCAGGGTCGTTTCCGTCAGAACCTGCTGGGTAAGCGTGTTGACTACTCGGGACGTTCGGTTATCGTCGTAGGCCCTGAACTGAAAATGTATCAGTGCGGTCTCCCAAAAGAGATGGCTCTGGAGCTGTTCAAGCCTTTCGTTCTTAAGAGACTGGTGGACAAAAAGGCTATCGCCAATATCAAGTCCGCAAGAAAGCTCATCGACCGTGCCGACAACAAGGTATGGGATGCTCTGGAGGACGTTATCAAGGATCACCCTGTAATGCTGAACCGTGCTCCTACGCTGCACCGTCTCGGTATCCAGGCATTTGAGCCTATCCTGGTTGAGGGTCGTGCTATCAAGCTCCACCCGCTGGTATGTTCGGCGTTCAACGCTGACTTCGACGGCGACCAGATGGCTGTTCATCTTCCCCTTTCGGCAGAGGCTCAGGCGGAGGCTCGTTTTCTCATGCTGGCAGCCAACAACCTGCTGAAACCCTCGGACGGAAAGCCTGTTGCCGTACCGTCCCAGGATATGGTTCTCGGTTCGTACTATCTGACTATGGATAAGCCCGGCGAGCCTGGTGAGGGCAAGGTGTTCCGCGATATCAACGAGGCTCTCATGGCTTACTATGAGCACGATGTTTCGCTCCATGCAAATATCAAGGTCAAGATAACCAAGGATATCGGCGATAAAAAGGTCTCAAAGATCATCGACGCCACTGTCGGCAGACTTATCTTCAACGAAAATATCCCCCAGAATCTGGGCTATGTAGACAGAACAAACTCCGACAAGCAGTTCGACCTGGAGGTCGCATTCCTGGTAGGAAAGAAGCAGCTTTCCGATATCATCGAGCGCTGCATCAAGATCCACGGAACGACGACTACTTCGGAGGTACTTGACAGGATCAAGGCTCTGGGATATAAATACTCCACAAGGGCAGCTCTTACCGTTGCTGTCTGCGACGCCACGATACCTCCCCAGAAGAAGGAGATACTGGCACAGGCTGACGAGGCTGTTCAGGAGATCACAAACGAATACAACTTCGGCTATATTTCGGCTCAGGAGAAGTCCGCAAAGATAGTTTCCCTGTGGACAAATACGACGGATGCCGTTACGAACGCCCTGAAAGCGAACTTCGACAGATACAATCCTATCTGGATGATGGCTGACTCCGGCGCCCGTGGTTCGATTTCCCAGATCAGACAGTTGGCAGGTATGCGTGGACTTATCGCCAATACCTCCGGTGCGGTAATCGAAATTCCTATCAGAGCCAACTACCGTGAGGGTCTTAACATCCTGGAGTACTTTATCGCATCCCGAGGCGCCCGTAAGGGTCTGGCTGATACGGCGCTCCGTACCGCCGACTCGGGTTATCTGACACGTCGTCTTGTTGACGTTTCTCAGGACGTTATCATCCGCGAGGAGGACTGCGGCACTACCGACGGTATTGAGGTTTACGAGATCAAGAACGGCAACGAAGTCGTTGAGCCTTTCGCTGAGCGTCTTGTGGGACGTTTCCTGGCTGACGACCTCCGCGACGAAACAGGAGAGCTTATCGTCTCCAGAAACAAGCTCATCACCGACGCCGATGCAAAGAAGATCATCGACGCAGGCGTTGAGAAGATCAAGATCCGTTCAGTGCTCAACTGTAAGGCGAGAACAGGTGTATGCGCAAAGTGCTACGGTGCAAACCTGGCATTCAACAACATCGTTTCTGTGGGCGAGGCTGTCGGCGTTATCGCTGCTCAGTCCATCGGTGAGCCTGGTACGCAGCTTACCATGAGAACGTTCCACACCGGCGGCGTTGCTTCGGCAGATGCCGAGGATATCACGCAGGGTCTGCCCCGTGTTGAGGAGCTTTTCGAGAGCAGACGTCCAAAGGGCGCGGCTATCCTCTCCAGGATCGCAGGAAAGATTCATATTGAGGAAATCAAGACTACCCGCAATATCGTTGTTACAAACGACGAAACAGGCGAGACGGAGAACTATATGATCCCCTACAACTTCAAGATCCGCGTATCAGAGGGTCAGGAGATCACAAGGGGAACGCGTCTTACCGAGGGCAATATCTATCCGGCGGATATTCTCAATATCCTGGGAACTATGGATGTTCAGAACTATATCATCAACGAAGTACAGAAGGTTTACCGTCTCCAGGGTGTTGATATCAACGATAAGCACATCGAGGTCATCGTTCGTCAGATGCTGAGAAAGGTCAAGATAGAGGAAAGCGGATCAAGCTATCTGCTGCCGGGTACGCTTGTTGACAGCAAGGAGATAGACGCTATCAACAGCGAGTTGCAGGCGAGAATAGACTCCGGCGAGGAGGGTCTCCAGCTTGTTACCTATTCTCCTGTTCTCCAGGGTATCACAAAGGCTTCGTCCAATTCTGACAGCTTTATGTCGGCGGCTTCGTTCCAGGAGACTACAAAGGCTCTTACGGATGCCGCTATCAGAGGAAAGAGCGACAAGCTTCTCGGTCTGAAAGAAAACGTTATTATCGGTAAGCTTATTCCTGCCGGAACCGGTATGGACTGCTACAACCAGGTCAAGGTGGTCAGAACAGATGTCCCTGCCGAGCACACCGCTGCGGCTGCTGCATCAATAGTTTGACCGACGTGAAAAAGAGGGCTGAAAATAGCCCTCTTTTTGTTAAAAAATCAACTGCGCATATCCGGCACGATCTTTGTGCGGTATTGCCTGAAGATAAAGAACTTGTTCTCATAGGATATTGCACGCATCTTTTCGGCAAATTTCACTGATCGCTGCGTTGAAAAAGCTCACCATACGTCAGTATGCTTTCGCTTTTTCGCCTTGCACTCAGTAAAATTATGCTCGAAAATCTACGCACAAATCCTATGAGAACAAGTTCAAAGAATTTCTAAGAAATAAGGTGGATTTATGGAATATACATATAAGACAAAAATGGTTTGCTCCCAGGAGATAACTTTCGATATTGACGGCGATGTTATTACAAATGTCCGTTTTTTAGGCGGATGCAACGGAAATCTTAAAGCCGTTTCAAAGCTGGTGGACGGAATGACCGTGGAGGAGATAGAGGCTAAGCTGAAAGGCAATCTCTGTGGAAAAAGACCCACATCATGCGCCGACCAACTGGCAATAGCAGTCAGAGAGGCGTATGATTCGCAGGGGAAAGATAACGCCTGAAAATAAAAACGTAAACACCGCATAAAGACGTTAGAATTTTCAACAGGCTGGCGGGGATCAATATAAATAGGAGTAAATTATGAAAAAGCGTTTATTAGGAATTATAACTGCTGTCGCATTATTAGCAGGTATTCCTGTTGGTTCAGCTTATTCAGCAGATGAAGAAACAAGTCCGTTGAAAGAGCTTGCTAAGCAGCTTGGTTGGGAAACGGACTACTTCACTTTCGTAAACTATTCAAATCTTGTAGGCAACAGCAAAACAGATGAAAAATACCTTGAGTATTTGAATACCTGCACAAACGCTGAAATAGTGTCCGACCCATTCGACAATTATTACAACATTTTGAAAAGTGGAAGATGTATGGGTATATCGACTCTCGAAGTTCTGGCGCATAACGGAATAATAAAACCGTCTGATATACAGCCCGGAAGAGAATTTCTTACAGATATTACTCTCGATGATGGTGTAAAGAATGTAGTGGCAAAATATCATTTGCTGCAAAATCACACTGAACTCGATTTGTATATGAAATGGTACTTAACTCATTACAGCACCGAAGAAAAGGTGAAAATGCTTCTTGATACGGCAGAAAGAAGCATGGAGGAGGGAAAATACTTTCTTATGGTATACGATTCTCCGGGAGTTACAAGTACATCTGAGAGATTTATCCATGCAGTAGCCGGTATTGGAATAGCCGACGGCAATTGGACGTTTAATGATGAACAGTATGATAAGTGTATTCTTACTTACGATTCAAATGCAGTAAGAGGGGAATTTTATCCACAGGAAATGATCGCATGGGGATTTTTAGAAAATCTTTCCATTTACGTAAATTCTGAAAGTAACAGATTATATGTTCCCGGTTATGACATAGGGACAGATGACGGATTAACATTTTTTGCTACTGATGATGAAACGCTTTTGAATTATAAGGGTTCGATAAACCCCTCTGAAACGGTAAATACAGATTTATCTCTCCTGAATAAGATCAAGGTTGAGGGAGAGGGCGAATATTCCATAATCGCAAAAAGAACCGATGAAACTTCCTACGACGTTGTCGCTGATTCTTTTGATAGCTACCTGACGAAAAATACCAACTCATATTATTTTGATGGAAGCAGCGTTGTAGTTGAAAATGTTGGCGGAGCTGAACTTGATGCGAGCATTACCGATACGGCTCATACAGTTAATATCAATGTGGACGGCAATGTGCAAAATATATTTAAGGACGCCTCAACAATTGAGATCACAGGCAGCGGTGAAAATGCAAGTTACAGCGTTGACATTATTTTAAATGAGGGTAATTATGAATTTTCGCCCCATTATCGCTGGAAATTTGACGGCGTTACAGACAGCGATATCAGCGTAAAACAGACCGATAAGGGAATACTTCTGAGCAGTGACGACATCATTGACTGTAAGGTCACAACGTATGACGCAATATATAATGCAGAAGATTCGGTTAAAGATATGGAGGGCAATTGCCATACAATTGAAATTATCAGTCCTGAAAATGTAATGGTTTATTTTGATGAAAATGATGAACTGAAATATGATGAAGTTACATCAAGAGTTACATCAGGAGATGTCAATAATGACAATTTAGTTGATGCAAGTGACGCTTCTTATGTTCTTGCAGAATATGCGAATCTTTCAACAGGCGGAAACGGAACATTTACCAAAAGTCAGAGATCGGCAGGAGATGTGAACTTCGATGGAAAAATTGATGCAAGTGACGCATCATATATTCTGGTATTTTATTCATACCTCTCAACAGGCGGTACAGAAACAAATATGAGAGAATGGTTAAGGCAACACCGCACAAAGCTTGCCTGACGGCTTTGTACAGTGTTGCCTTAAACCTCCCCGGAAATCGCTGTATGACGCAGGATCTTCCGGTTTCCGGGGAGGTCTGTTATTCATTAATCACCGGCTCTGAGAAAACAGAATCCGGCTCGCTTAAAACAAAGGGGACAGCCTGTTTCAGGCTGCGGATGCGGTTGACCTCAGAATCTCCGCCAAATTCGCCGTCAAGAGTCCAGGATATCTTGGCGTCACCCAGCGAGGTGAATGTGATGTCGCTGGTGCGGAAGAATCGGATGTATTCTCTGTCAATCTCTTCTGAAATGTTTAACAGGGAGTGGATTATTCTCTGGAGCTGCACCGGATTTGACGGCATTTTAATGAGCATGACCTCGAAAAGCCCGTCGTTCAACTGAAAATCATTCATGGAGAGCAGCCCTGCGATAGAGCCGGTGTTAGACACCATACCGAAAATGTAATTGTCCTCCAGCGTTTCGCCGTTGAACTCAATACGCATTTTTTTTGATCGCAGCGTGTGGAGCTGGGTGATGCCGTTTAGCAGATACGCAATATGTCCGAAAATATTTTTTATGCTCTGGGAGGTCTCGTAGGTCACGTTGGTGAATGCTCCGAAAGCGGCGATATATGTAAAATATTTGTCGTTGAATAAGCCGATGTCGATGTCCTTGGGAGCGCCGTTAATGATCCAGTCCGCGGCATCAAGAGGCAGCTTGGGAATCCCGAGACTTCGCGCAAAATCGTTTGTCGAGCCGGCAGGTATATATCCTACGGGAATTTTCCTGGAGCTTTTCATCAGACCGTGGAGGCACTGACTGAGCGTTCCGTCGCCTCCTGCACAGACCAGAATATCAAAATCGCCCTCACAGGCATATTGAGCACGTTCCGCTGCGTCGCCGGAGCTCTGGGTTATGTGAACAGTTACCTCATATTCGGCTTTGTTGAATTTATTTATAATCTCGCCCAGTTTTTCGCCGATATTGGCACGTCCTGCCACAAGATTTGCTATAAAGTACATTTTTTTCATGTTTTGTCCTCCGGGGATGGAAATTTGGCGGATTTTCGGTAGATATACTTGACTCTATTGCAAAATATCCAATAGATTTCGAGATGAAATTTTGTCAGACAAGGAGCAAACCGCAAGATGGGCTGTCGCCCATCGAGGATTTGCGACGCCGTATGACGGAATTTCATCCGAAAGATATGGATAGATTGCAATAGAGTCAAGTATATATAGTCATATTTATATTATATAATATCCTGCGCAATAATGCAATAGCCAAGAAATAATTAAAAAATAAATTTTTATTCAAAACCCTTGACAAACGGCTATAAGTGTGATATAATAATAAAGCTGAATAAATCAGTTATGACACTGGGGTGTCGCCAAGCGGTAAGGCAACGGACTCTGACTCCGTCACTTCCGGGGTTCGAATCCCTGCACCCCAACCATATTAGTGCCACGAAAAAGATGCACACCGAAAAATCCGCTATATATAGCGGATTTTTCGCATTCGGAGAGCAAAAATTTTATAGTAAAAACCGTAGATGCTTTTAAGCCGTTTTTACAATGATATGGGATTTGAACCCTCGCAAAAAGAAATTCGAGAAAATTTCAAGGCAGATTTGAGAAAAATAATCTCAGATCTGCTTTTTTATTACAGAAAATAATGCCCAAACTTTTCAAGACTGTTTTGTCTAATGTCACGAATTTAAAGTGACGTTAAACAAAGCAGTCTTTTTTAGTTTCGGGGAAAGGTCGTGATTTCAATGTGAAAATTAAACTATTAAAAAGTAAATGGAGGTAAAAATCAATGAGCAAAAAACTGATAATCAATACAAATTTACTCCGAAAGGAGTCGGAGTTCAGAACAAAATCCTGCGTGGTAGAAAAAGCGATAGCAGTTCCCCACTCTAAATTTGATAATCTGAAAAGACATCCCCTGCGTGACCACAGGCTGATTGCGGAGAACGCTGATCTGATGTACTGCGATAGTGATGACAATTATCACTGTCTGCTGGTCTACGATCAGGAACAGGGAGATGGTCTTCTGATCGACTCGGAAGGAACGTCATACGCACGATATGCCCAGTTTATCTCAAGAGCAAAGGAACTCGTAGATAGACAGCAGAGTCATGAAATATCGCTGACAAACAGTGAAAAGAAACTCTTAAATCTGTTAAGCGAGATTGCAGAGAGGATCGCAAATGCCGTTCAACATGGTTATAAAGATTTTACGATAGACGACGTTCTTCAAGACCTTGACTGCGACTTCAATGAGGTAAAGACAATGATGTCCCATGCAGTTGCGCAGAAGCTCAGCCAAATGGACGGCATAGGTTCGGTTGAGGTAAGTAACCTTGATATTCCGTTTCAGCCTGATATTTCGGTTAAAATGGAAAACAGCGAGGAGCAGTCAGAAGAACCCGAGATCAGCATGACAATCTAAAAAAGTCCGAATTATAGGCTAAAACATTTTCTTAGAAAGGGGGGATGCATCACCAAATAAAGGAAGGATGTGGTGAAATACGATAAGATATTTCGATATTTTCGCAGGGATCGGCGGATTTCGCTCAGGACTTGAAAAAGCCGGAGGATTCAAATGTGTCGGGTACTGCGAAATAGATAAATATGCAAGATTAGCATACGAAACGCTCTACGACACGGAAACGGAGGTGTTCTATGATGACGCAAAAAAAATCGAACCGGAAAAATTACCCGATTTCGACCTTATTTCAGGCGGATTTCCTTGCCAAAGCTTTTCAATCGCCGGAAAAAGGGGCGGATTCGCCGATGCAAGAGGAACTTTGTTCTTTGAAATTGCCAGAATTGCCGCCATTAAAAAACCTAAATATCTGCTGCTTGAAAACGTTCCCGGTCTCCTATCGCATGACAAAGGCAGGACGTTTGCAGCCATCCTCGGTGCGTTGGATGACCTGGGGTATGATGTCACATGGCAAGTGCTTAACAGCGCAGATCATCATGTCGCCCAATCCCGAAAGAGAGTGTTCATTGTCGGATTTCTTAGAAGTAAATGTTCCGGAAAAGTATTGTCTTTCACAGACGCAAATCCAAAAACTCTTGCACAACGCATTCCCGGACGAGAAGGCTGCAGAGTCTACTCTCCCGAAGGACTGAGCATAACGCTGACTGGAACAGCAGGCGGATTCGGCGGAAAGACAGGCTTATATGAAATATTAGGACTGCCCATAAAGGTAAAAACAAAATCAGGCTATCAGACGGCATTGCCCGGCGACAGCATCGACCTTGCATACCCGAATCTAAATTCAAGACGAGGTCGAGTGGGGCATGATATCGCGCATACTGTGACGCCCGGAAATACGCAGGGATCGTATCAGATGTACTGTATTGATCTGAATCCCGATCCTGATGTTACCGAACTTGCAAGATGCATAACTACAAGACAGGATAACGGTATCACCCATCGCAGGGGCGAACATTCGGGAGCTTTGATGATGTCGGATGCACCTATCCCTGTTTTAACTCCTGCAAAGGAAAAGGTACGTCAGCAAGGAAGAAGATTCAAAGGACCTGACGAGCCTACTTTTACCATTACCGTAACAGACAGAAATGGTGTCGTATACTGCGGTCTAATAAGAAAACTGCTGCCTATAGAATGCTGGCGGCTGCAGGGCTTTACAGATGAGCAGTTTCATAAAGTTCAGGCGATCGGAATGTCCGATGCACAGCTCTACAAGCAGGCAGGAAATGCTGTGACAACCAACGTTGTGGAAGCTGTTGCAAAATTTATTTTAGAGGTTGAAAAGGAGAATACAAATGGATCAGATGATCAAAATTTTTCAAAACGAGGAATTCGGTAAGATCAGAACTTTGAGAGAAGAAAGCGGAAAAGTTGTATTTTGCGGCTCGGATGTTGCCAAAGCGTTGGGATATAGAAGCCCAAAAGACGCAATTTCGGCACATTGTAAGGGGGCGGTAAAACACCGCCTCCCTACATCAGGCGGTATTCAGGAAATGAAATTTATTCCGGAGGGTGATGTGTACAGGCTTATTGCTCACTCAAGACTGCCCTCCGCTGAAAAATTTGAAAGTTGGATTTTTGATGAGGTACTTCCAACGATCCGCAAAACAGGCGGCTACGTTGCCAACGAGGATATGTTTATCGAAAACTATCTCCCCTTTTTGGAAGAACCGTACCGAAATCTTTTTCGTCTGCAAATGGTCTTTATCGACAAGCTGAACGAGCGAATCCGCCATGATCAGCCGCTGGTGGAGTTTGCAAATCAGGTATCGAATACCGAAAATCTCATCGATATGAACGCTATGGCAAAGCTGGCGGCGGAAGAAAATATTCCAATCGGCAGAAACAGATTGTTTAAATGGCTAAGGAAAAAAGGAATCCTCATGTCGGACAATCTGCCATATCAGAAATATATCGAAAATGGCTATTTTGCGGTAAAAGAAACGGTTTTTGAAACCGATTCTTTCTCCAAAACCTATCAGCAGACGCTTGTGACGGGCAAGGGTCAGAGATACGTCATCAGCAGATTAAAAAAGGAGTGGGCGCAGTAATGGAGATCAAAAATATTTCTCTGCACGAGCTGAGAAAAATGAACGGCATCGAGGGGCTGGTTTTGCAGGGCTGCGGCGGCAATCTGCAGGAATGGGTTGACGGCATAAACGATATGCTGACGGAAAGCGGAATATTGCGGAACGGAAGCCAATTTGATAAGGCGTACACCTTTAAAAATGAGGGACTTACTTGTCTGCTGTTTCCGTTTGACGATGTTCAGCTTGACGTTGGCAGGCTTGCGATGTGGCGGCTTGAAACAAGAGAAAACTTCGGCAGCATGTGGCTGTCGGATTATGTTCCTAATAATCTTGGCGGATTTATTGAGGAGCAAATTGAGAATTTGGAAATGGAGATGAATTAATGCCGAATCATATTACGAATATTGTCGCTGTTTCGGGGGATGAAAGCCGTATACAGGCGATGCTGAAAGCGGTGCAGAATGACGAACACGGCGTAGGTTCGCTGGATTTCAATAAAATAATCCCAATGCCCGATAATTGCGACAGCTATCACTGGTGTATCGCCAACTGGGGTACGAAATGGAACTCTTATGGATATACCGGGAATATATTCTTTGAAAATGGTAAAATAACATTTTACACAGCATGGTCTGCTCCGCATCACATTCTTGAAAAGCTGTCGGAAATGTATCCCGACATAAAATTTGAGCATGAGTGGGCGGATGAGGATATCGGCTCAAACTGCGGAAGATACGCATATTTTGACGGAGAGTGCATCGAGGAATATTTTCCCGAAAGCAGCAGGGAGCGAATCGAATTTGCCGCCCGTGTAATGGAGAGCGATCCATCAAATTGGGGGCTGTATCTGAATGCAAGCGAAACAGATTATGTGAATTTTTCCGATGAAGAATTTGAAATTATCGAGGTTGAGGGGCAGTCTGCGCTGTTCACAAACAGCCGAATGACCGATGCCAACATTCCGAAAGGTCTGCACTGCTATCATCTCAGGCATGGAGATGACGGCAGTTTTTGTTCGCTTGAAAAAAGCGTGACAGTGGATCATGGAGGTTCGGTAATCGTCAGAGAACCGATAAAACTTGGTGAAAATGGCTGTATATCGCTAAATAATGAGAATGCTCCAAATTTCACAGGCGAAACAACGCTTATGGAAGAGTTTTTTTCAGAGGAAGAAATGTGTGAAGATCTGAACATGAGTTTGGAGCAGTAAAACAGCTATAAATCGGCAAAATCTAATGTTTAAGGAGTGATGAAAAATGAAAATATCCTGAGTTTTTGGAGGTATTATGCAGACAAGAAAAAGGTATGAAAAATCTAAAATTACCATCAGCGGAGATGTTCCTGCGATGATGAAAAAAGCGAAATCTGTACTGTCTGACAAGCAGTACCGTGAGCTGTGCCGTTCAGTGAACGATGCGGAGAACTATAGCGAAAAGAAAGGACTGATAAAAGCCTGTATTCAGGCAAAAAATAAGGTTTAAAGCCGTTTGTCGGGAGCAAAAAACGTCCCGTCAGACGGCTTTTTCTGTTTCCCGAAAGTGGCGGAAAGGGGGAAAAAATGAATAGTTTTATGTCATGGGTGGGAGGTAAAAAAGCTCTCCGTGACGAGGTCATTATTCGTATGCCTCCATTTTATGAAAAATATATCGAGGTTTTCGGCGGCGCGGGGTGGGTTTTATTTCGTAAATCTCCCGAAAATGAGGCCGAGGTTTTCAACGATTTCAACAGCAATCTTGTGAATCTTTACCGCTGTGTTCGCGATAATCCCGCGAAATTGAAGTATAAGCTGAGGTACGTTCTGAACTCTCGTGAGGACTTCAGGTGGATCGCTTTTATGCACAAAAAAGGCTTGTTTCCGAGATTTCATGACTATGACCGCGCTGCGAAATTTTACCAGCTCATACGCTACAGCTACGGCAGTACGCTGGACAGCTTTGCGAGCCAGCCCCATTCAATTTGGGGCGATTTTCCGCTGATAGATATGGCTTCACGACGTTTACAGAGAGTAATAATTGAGAATCAGGATTTTGAGGTGCTTATCAAGCATTACGACAGTCCTGTCAGCTTTTTCTACTGCGATCCGCCGTATTTTGCTACCGAAAATTACTACAAGGACGTTGGATTTACTGCCAAAGACCACGTCAGGCTTTGCGAAACTCTTGCCGGAATAAAGGGGAAATTTCTTGTTTCATACAACGATTGCCCTGAAATTCGGGAGCTGTGGGAGCGTGACGGAATCCGCATAGAGAGCGTCAGCCGTGTGGATAATCTCCGGCAGCGTTACGAAAAAGGCGCGGCTTACGGCGAACTTTTTATCAGCAATTACGACACAAAGGAACGGCAGAATATGTGTCATCAACTGTCGTTCATGGAAGATGAATATACAGGAGGTATAATATCATGAAAAATATAGTACGCACAAAAGGCTTTGTCAACGATGACGGCTGCATAGAAATTCCCGGCGTTTTCCTTGAGGACGGCGCGGAGGTCGATGTCGCGATCAGCGTAGAATCGGGAAAATTTGAGGTTGCTATGTTTCCGTCAGAGGAAGTCGATGAGGGGAACAAATTCGAGAAATTCTGCCGTGAATACGATAACTGCGATGAATGTCCGGTGCAGGACGAGTGTTCGGAGAATCTTGAAATATGAACGAAGAAATATTTGTGCCGTCCCCAATTGCGGAGCAGATCGAGAAAATGGCTATAGAGCGAGGAATGACGGTTGGCGAATTTGCGGAATATGCGCTCCGCAGGCAGCTTGAGCGAGGTGAAGATGATGCCTGACGGCGAGAAAAAGGGAATAACGGTGAAGATCGATGCCGCACTTCACGCTGAGGTCAGACAATATATTGATAGCCGCAATATGACGATGGCGGACTTCGTTGCGCAGGCTCTTTACAACGAACTTCACCCCAAAATACAGCAGGAGGTCGGAAATATGAGGACGATCGCGTTTCAAGTACCCGATGAAATGTATCAGCGGATCAAGGAATATCTTTCTCGCCACAGCATGACGCAAAAGGAATTTTGTCTCGGATTGATCGGTGCGGAGCTTGAAAGAGATCAGCAGATCATTGAGGTTCAGCATGAATCGGAGATCGAGGAGGTTTTGGAGGAAAACGAGGAAGAAATGGATATGGAAATGACTATGTAAAATGCAATAAAAACCGCTGTGTAAAGTGTCGGAAAGGTCGATTTTTCGGGAAAAGTCTGGACTTTGGCGTTCCTTTGTGGTATGCTAAAGAAAAACCGAAAGGAGCTTATCCCATGAAAGAGATCACCGCCATTCTGATACTGCTGACACTGCTTACAAGCTGCGGAGGACAGCGAAAAACAGCCGAAAATCCGGCATCGGGGACTACTGCAGAGAATAACACCGGGGAAATATCATGCGAAGTCACAACGACCTGTTTGGATATGATATCCCCGATCACTACAACTGCGGAAATTCCCGAAATATCGCCGAAAACTACGGAATCACAGACAACCGTCACGGTTAGTGAAAATGCAGAAAATAAGAGGTCTGACGATTCCGTAATAACTGCGGAAATTACCGAAATATCGCCAAAAGCAACGGAATCGCAGACACCTGTCACGGTTAGTGAGAATGCAAAAGAAAAGAAGTCTGAGGATTCCGAAGAAACGGCAGAGCCTGCACAGACAACGGCAAAAATCCCCGAAACACAGCCAAAAACAGAATCACAGGAAACTGTCACGGTTAGTGAAAATGCAGAAGAAAAAGAGCCTGTCGATTCCGTGACAACGGCGGTGCAGACGGAAACGAAAGTCACGGAAATTCCCGATATACCGCGGAAAACCGACTATGAAAAGGCATTAGAAATATACAATTTCGTGCGTGAAAACGTCAGCGGAACTTGCATAAATTACGCTTGTCAGACCTACGAAATGTGTAGAGAAGTCGGGCTGCCGTGTTGCATCGTGTGGACCAACGCAGGGATGTACGGTCACGTTGCTAACACGGTGAAAATCGGCAATATATGGTACATTTTGGACACTCAGGGCGGTTATTTCCTCGACTACAATTACGGCTTCACGGAGGTGGTGGACATCGACGGAAATCATATCTCAGACGGCGATATTTTAAGCAATTACAGTTACGATGAATTAAATTGAAATGCTCAGAAATCCCCGATTATTCGGGGATTTTTGCGTTGAAAAGGAGAAAGAAATGTTTGATTTAAAAAACAAAATAAGGAAGATAGGCGCAGGGTTTATGGCAGGACTTTGCGCTTTTTCCATGCTCGGAACAAATCTGAGCAGTGGAATTTCAGCAGGTGCAGCAAACACGATAACTACCGAAAATTCGGCGTTTCCGAACGCTGACGAGGTGATAGCGAAGGCGGCTACGCTCCTCGGCTCGCCCTACGGCTGGGGATTCAAGGGCTACACAGGCGTGTATTATCAAGGCAGCTACAGTCCCCTTTCCCTCGATTATGTTCGTAATCAGGGCGTTGATTGTTCGGGGCTGATCTACTACACGCTGACCCATCTCGGCTACAAAACAAGCGGTTTTTCGTGGAATAATCCTGTTCCCGTGGATACCATGCATTGGCTGACGGTCAGCGACAATTGCACGATCTCTTACGGCGGCATAACCTCGAAAATCGACGTAGAGAAGGCAAATCTGCCCACTCCGAGCAACAATCAGGCGGCGAAAACCTACGAATATTGGGAGTGTGCCGACGGCTCAACGATCACGCCCGGTTCAGTGGTTATTGCTGATAATCTCAACGGCGAAGATCACTCGTGGATATATATGGGCGAATTTGACAGTCGTGCCGATGTGGTAAATTATCTGCGAAATATCGGCGTTTCCGAGGATTTGATAACGTCAAAAACAGTAGGTGACGGCAAGGGTGACGGCGGCACTCATTGGCGAATCGAATCCAACGGTTCTCAGGGTTGTGTTATCAATAACCGCACCGACGGAAAACAGTCTACAGCGATGAATATGTACGCTTTCCGCATCACAAAAACGGATGTAAAATTCAGCATCACAAAGGTGCTGAGTACTGATAATTCGGTAAAAATTAGCGGTACAAGCCCTATCGACAATTCAAAGGCTGTTTATGGCGTTTACACCGATAAGGCGTGCAAAAACAAGGTTGGTGAGATCACAATCGGCGCTGACGGTACAGGTTCGATAACGCTGCCCGACAAGCAGTATTACGTTAAGGAAATTTCTGCTCCTACAGGATATGACCTGTCAACGGACGTTGTTGCACTCAAGGCGAACAGCAACGTCAACGTTAAGGAAAATATTACAAGCGGTATAATCAAGATAAACAAAACTGCCGAGGACGGTGTTGTCGGCGGCCGTGAGTTCAAAATAACTTGGACTGACGGCGGCAAGCAGTATTCAAAATCCGCCAAAACCAACGATAAGGGTATCGCCGTTTTTGACGGTCTGCATGTCTACGATTTCAGAAGCAAAAGTGCAATCTTGTACAATATTGCGGAGGTAAACACAGAGGAAAGATACGAGATCCCCAAGGCTCAAAACGTGTCTTTGACGGATGGAAATGCTGATCTGACTGTTGTGGTCGACTTTAAAAATACGCTGAAAAAGGGCAGCATTAAGATCAACAAGCAGTCCGAGGATGGTCAGAACGGCGACAGAACGTTTACAATTTCGGGCGGAGGGCAGACATATACGCTGACTACAAGCAATGACGGAACAGCGATTCTTGCCGATATTCCTGTGTTTGATGGCAGCAACAAGCCTATTGTTTACACAATCAGTGAGAACGATGTCCCGGTAAGATACGTCGTTCCGGCAGAGCAGTCAACAACGCTTGAGGCGGACGAAACTGTTGAGGTCACTTTTGAGAACAAGCTGAAGAAGTTTACAGCGGAGGTTACGAAAGAGGATTCCGAAAACGTATCAGCACAGGGAAATGCAACTCTCGCAGGAGCGGTTTACGGACTATATTGCGATGGAGAACGTGTTGCATCTTATACTACTGACGAAAACGGACATTTCATAACTGACGAGTTTGTGTGCGGAAATTATACGCTTCAGGAACTTTCACCTTCAGAGGGTTATCAGCTTAACGATGAAATATATGAAGTGGGCGCTGAACCTGAGAATTATTCAATTGAAGTAAATTCCACTTCTCTTGATGTCACAGAGGACGTAAAAAAGGGGAAAATCAGCATAATCAAGCATTCAGACGATGATGAAAACATTGTTGAAAATCTTGAGTCGGGCGCTGAATTTGGGATTTTCCTCAAATCTGCTGATAGCTACAATAACGCAAAAGATTCTGAAAAAGACTATCTCGTAACCGATGAAAACGGTTTTGCGGAGTCAAAATTAATGCCCTACGGCGTGTATACTGTCCGCCAGACAAAGACAGTCAACGATGCCGCTTTTGTTTCCAATTTTGATGTTTTTATTGCGGAAAACGGAAAAAGCTACGAATATATTTTGAATAACGCACCTTTTAAATCGTATATTCATGTCACGAAAATCGACGCAGAATCGGGAAAAACAATTCCTTACGAGGGTGCAGGATTCCAGATTTTTGATTCCAAAAATCAGCTTGTAAATATGGGCGTTGATACTTTCTACACTAATTCCGAAGGTTTCCTGATAACTCCCGAAACGCTCCTCTACGGCGACTATACGCTCGTTGAAGTGCAAGCACCTTTTGGCTATATACTGGACAAAACTCCCGTTCCGTTCAGCGTGACTGCCGCCAATTCAGAGGAAGAAAATGCCGTGAATATCGTCAAAGTTATTAAGTCGGATACTGCTCAGAAAGGTAAAATTTCTGTGCAGAAAACAGGCGAGATTTTTAGTTCCGTAAGCGAAAATGATGAGAAATACACTCCCGTTTTTGAGGAGAAAGGGCTTGAAAACGCCGTATTTCAGGTGATTGCAGCCGAGGACATTATCACTCCCGACGGCACGGTTCGTGCCAAGACAGGCGATGTTCTAGCGGAGCTTGTGACCGATGAGAACGGCTATGCAGAAAGCGATCTGCTTTATCTCGGAAAATATGAGGTAAAGGAAATTACTGCTCCTTACGGATATGTGAAAAATCCCGAAATACAGGCAATTGAACTTGTCTACGCAGGACAGGAAATTGCAGTCAGAGATACTGTAAATTCTTGTTTCAATAACGACTATCAGGGCGTTGAGATCAGCCTTGAAAAGGTTATGGAACATGATGAAACATTTGAAATCGGAACAAATTCCGAGTACAAAAATGTTCGCTTCGGACTGTTTGCAGATGAAGAAATTATCGCTGCTGACGGCAGTGCTATCCCTGAAAACGGACTTATTGCGGAGGTCACACTTGATGAAGATATGAAGTCCGTCATCGCTGAAAAAGTTCCGTTCGGACGTTATTATGTTCAGGAAATTGCAACGGATGAACATTATATTCTCAACGGCGAAAAGTACCTTGTGAACTTTGAATACATGGGTCAGGAAATGGCAATGGTGTCCGTGAACTGCGGACAGTTTGTCAATGAATTAAAGCGCGGAACGGTCAAAGGAATCAAAGTAAATGAATCAGATGAACCCCTTGAAAACGCGCTGTTTGGACTTTTTAATACCGACTGTACAGAATTTACGGCGGATAATGCAATTATGACCGCAAAGTCCGATAAACAGGGAAAATTTGAGTTTTCGGAAGTTGTTTACGGCGAGTATATTGTACGTGAGATCGCAGCTCCCACGGGATATATTTTAAGCACTGAAAGCTATCCCGTGACAATTTCTGAGGACAGCGAGATCATTGAAATATCGGAAAAAAATAAGCCAATTACAGTTGAGATCAGCAAGCGCGACGTTCATGGAAACGAGCTTGTGGGCGCAGAAATGGAACTTATCAACAGCTATGGAGAAACTGTTGAAAAATGGACTTCGGATGGCACAAATCACGTAATATCAGGAATTTCCGCAGGTAAATATGTGCTGAAGGAAATTGCAGCTCCCAACGGATATGTTATCGCAACGGATATTGAATTCGAGGTGTTCGCCGACGGTTCTGTGTCATTGAAAAATGCCGAAACTACGGCAGTTTCCGAGGATGGAAATCCACTGATTGTCATGGTTGACGAGGCTGAGAAGAAACCGGAGAAAACTCCTGAAATCCCGAATATTCCCGTGACGTCGAGCGTTCCGACCGGCGATGCAGGCAGAAATCCGATTGGACTTATTATGCTCATCGCAGGACTTGGAGGGCTGGTTATTGTTTCAATTATTCACAGAAAAAGGAAAAATGAGTTTGCTGAAATCGAGCGAAAATACGCTGAACTCTGCCCCGATTTTATTGAGAGGAATGAGGAAAATGACTAAAAAAATGAAATTAGGAATCATGGCGGCCGTCTCAGCCGCCCTCCTTTTAGGAGGCGCAATGCTCTATTTTAAGGACGATATTGCGCAGGAGATCGCCGAAAACGACCTTGAACCGTTTCGTCCGATAACCATTTCGCAGAGTACTCTTGACGAAATTACAAGCGATTTGATTGCGGAAACTACAACAAGAAATACGATAAAAACTGACAGTACCGAAACAACTGTGACTGCCGAAATTCCGCAGAATACTGCGGTTTCAGACACTCTCCCCGATGATGTTCGTCAGAGTCTTATAGAGTCGGCTCAGGCGATGAACAGCGCGTATCCCGATGCTGTGGGATGGCTGTATATTCCCGATTCTTCGGTAAATTACCCGATCATGCAGGGCGATGACAATGATTTTTATCTGCATCATGCTTACGACGGAAGCAGTTTAAAATCGGGTTCGATCTTCCTCGATTACCGCTGCGAAAATCGGTTTATGAACCCCATAAATATCGTCTACGGACACAATATGAAGAACGGAAGTATGTTTGCAGGAGTGCTGAAATTTACCGATTCTGCGTACTTTGACAGTCATAGATACGGCTGGATTGCAACTCCTGAAACTGTGTACAGGATCGACTTTTTCTCCTGTGCAAAAGCAGATATGGACGACGAACTTTACGACGGTTCGACTTTGATAAATGAGTGGTTATCGCACCTTTACGATGTTTCTGTTGTATGGGAAAATTCCGATTTTTCGGGGAACGACCGCTTTATTTCGCTGTCAACCTGTTCATATGAATTTGAGAACGCAAGAACAATTCTGACGGGGAAACTCGTTGAAATGAATGGAGGCTGATATTTTGAAGAAAAACATTAAAAATGCGCTTGCCTGCGAGCTTACGGCAGTCGTGACTTTCCTCAATTTTGCTGTGATTTCCGCACACGCAGAGGGCGACGTTGCAGGAGCTGTTGAGAGTACGTGGAACTCCGCAAAAAGTCAGATAAAGACCGTTACAAACAACGTCATATTCCCCGTAATCGACGTAATACTGGCGATTCTGCTGTTTGTCAAGATAGGTACAATGTATCTTGACTACAAAAAGCATGGTCAGTTAGAGTGGACTCCTGCGGCTATTCTGTTTGGATGTCTTATCTTTACTCTGACCGCTCCGCTGTATATCTGGAACATTGTAAATATCTGATAATCACTAAAAATTGACCGCAGCATAATATATTCATAGGAATAAAAATCCGAGGTGATATTTATGATGACAATGTGTGCAGTGATTCTGGAAATCAGCGATAGGAGACTTCTTGTCCGTGACAGCAAAACAGATCAGGAGATTGTGGTAAATACACGCTGTAACTGCAATTTCCGTGTCGGTGACAGAATAATTATTTTTCACAACGGCGCAATGACTATGAGTATTCCTCCGCAGATCAGTGCAATACGAATACGAAAAGCGCCGTTTAATATTTGCTTTTAAATCTATTTAAAAGTCCGTTTCTGATATTTTATTAGGGGCGGATTTTTTAATTTATGGAGGTGAAAAAAATGCCGTATATTCCATTTACAGAAGAACAAAAAGTAACTGCAAACAGCGTAGAACTGGCGGATTTTCTGCGTATGCGCGGCGAAAAAATTGAACGTGCAGGACGTGAATACAAGCTGATCTACAGCGACGGTTCGGGAAAGCATGACAGCATCACAATGTCGGGTTCAAGGTGGTTCGACCACAAAAATCAGGTGGGTGGCGGTGCGATAAAATTCATGCAGTATTACTACAATATGGACTTTCCGACGGCTGTTCAGGAGTTGCTGGGGCAGAGGGTAACTCCGCTGTCCCACGCTCCGCCGAAAGCTGTTGTGCGTGAGGAAAAACCGAAAAATTTTAAACTTCCGGTCGCAAATGAAAATATGCACAGAGTGTTCGCATATCTCATAAAACAGCGGTTTATTGCTCCCGAAATTATCACTTATTTTGCGAAAAATCACACATTGTATGAGGATAAAGAGCATCACAATGCAGTTTTTGTGGGAGTTGATGAAAACGGTATTCCACGACAGGCTCACAAGCGATCAACGTCAACTTTCGGAAAATCTTTTCGGCAGACTGTTGAGGATTCGGACACAAAATATAGCTTCTCGCATTTCGGAGAATCAGAAAAAATATTTGTATTTGAAGCTCCAATTGATCTTTTGTCATATCTTACGCTGAATCCGGAAAATTGGCAGAATCACTCATATATAGCCATGAACGGCGTGTATGAAAATGCTGTTTTAACTGCATTAAAAGGACATTCTAATCTGTCGGAAATTGTGATTTGTACAGACAACGATATTGGTGGAATCGACGCTGCGGACAGGTTAACGGATATTTTGCGTGAAAATAATTATGAAAATATTTCGAGGATCTCTCCGAAAAATAAGGACTTCAACGAGGATCTGAAACAGCTTAACGGTGTTGAATTTTTGCCTGCCGTTCCCCATAAACAAAAGAAAGAATATCATCGTCAGACTGAAGATTTGCAGTATCTGAAATGCCGTCCCGAAAAATTATCATCGCAAATTTATGCGGCTTTTAAAAATAATCAGTATAAATATCTCGCCGAGTATGCGCTTGCAGGCTCGGCGTTTTTTCTGCCCAAAACGCAGCGTTTGAGCGATGAAAAAGGGGCGTTTTTACGGCTTCGGAGTAAGCTTCGGGACGATTACAGGGCGTATGCGGATAAGGGCAAAATGGCGCAAAAACAGCGGAATTTGAGCGATAGCGTGCAGGCTGTAATGCGCGATTTAAAGCAGACTGCACGTACCCGTGAGCAGTCGATAAATACCGCAAAATTGCTGTTTCAGCTTGCGGATAGCGCAGTCAGAATGTCCGTTGAGGAAGCGGTAAATGTTCCGATCCGGGAGCAGTGCGAGGATTTGGAAATGGTTCAGGAATCCGAACCATGCATGGAATTCGGATAATGAAACCCCCTCCGTTTCACTGTGGCACCCCTTTAAGGAAACAAACTAAGTTTTAAATTAATACAGAAAAAAGAATGTTTAAGGAAGTGAAATTTTGAGTGAAAAACAAATGATTTTAATAGGCATTTTGGCGGTGTTTTTTATCG
>JAGBGT010000084.1 GCA_017935865.1 Ruminococcus sp.
GCACAAATATCTCGTCGATAATATCATTTTCGATGACCTCACGATTATACTGTGACGAACGGTAATTGGTGCGTGAACCTTTGGGTATCTTCACATACGCCATAGGCGAGGTTTTTAGATAGTGAAGCGGCTGTACAGCGTAGTTTAGGCTGCTTGACAGCACACCCTTGATGCCGATGACGGTATTCTTGCTGTAACCGTTAGCGACCATATCGTTGATCAACTTCTGAAGCTGTTCCGCTGTGATCGTAGCAAGACGGTACTTGCCGATTTTCGGAGATATGTGAAGCCTGATATACTTTTTATAGTTAGCAACAGTTGTTGGTTTCAGATTCGGGATACAGTACATCTCGATCCAGTAATTGAGGTAGTCGTGCATAGAAAGCTCGGAAGGAGTGTTCACTGTGCCTGCGGTCTGGTATTCGTGCATAGCCTTGACACCTTCGCTGACCGCTTCTGCCTTTGTATTGAAACCGCCCTTGCTGATACGCTTTCGCTTGCCGTCCATTTTGGCTATCTCAAAGTAGTATTCCCATTTCTTTCCACGCTTGCGAGCGTTGATATCTGCCATAAGATCACCCTCATTTATTATAGCGCGCCACACCCGAAAAAGTCAAGCATTTTTGTCACCCATTTGTCACCCAAAAATAAATTTTTGTGAGTAAAACGCCGTCAAAATAGATTTTGAGAAATTTTCGACAATGCGTTATAATGGCGTAGTTACGGGCTTTTCTCGTCATTGTAAGTCATTTCTTGTAACGGTAAATTTTTTTGACATTGCATGGGCAACAACCCGATGGTTGGCGCTACAGTTGCCTGCGCAGTTGCTGTCGAAGAAGCTATGAAGTAATATCTGTACAATAAATTATCCCCTGAATCGCGTATTCAGGGGATTTTTTCATAAAAAGCAATATTGGGGTTTTGATAAACGCCGGATTTTCAAGGGAACATTGTCTCTTCGGAAACCCGATGTTGTCTTAGTCGAGCTGATCTGCCAGATCCTCCAGGGCTTCACCGGCAGCGTGAAGTGTGTAGTGAACCTCACAGTAGCCGTCCTTGTAAACTTCCTCGTCGCAGCCGTCCTCCTTGCAGGTTCCGCAGCCAACAAGAGCGGTCAGCATAACAGCACCAAGTGCCAGTACAGCAAAAAACTTCTTTTTCATTTCAATAAACCTCCGAAATATGTTTAGGCAGCACCGCACAGAGATCGTGCCGGAGATGCGCAGTCGATTTTCCCGTCAGATTGCACAAAAGTGACGCAGGAATACTGACGTATTGCAAGGAACTTTTGTGTGATATGAGGTCAAAAGCGCAAGCAGATTCGGTACAAAGCCGTCAGGCGGTCTTTGTGCGGTGTTGCCTTTAGTGTGGTGTTGACTAAGCAGACTCCCACACTGTCATTATAGCATATCAAGGGATGCTTGTCAATAGATTTAAGAAAAAATCACTGAAACTCATGAAATATACAGCAAATATTTGTGCATGATCACTGATACATGGCGGGGCTTTCATCCGGTCGGGAAGTTACGGATTCGTGAAAATATCTAAAAAGATTAAACAATTTTCTACATAAAATAAAAGTATTTATATTGACTTTTTTGTCGGAAAATGGTATAATTTCCGTAAGATCCTGTATGTGGACAGGTTCAGAAAAGGAGTTGGAGATATGTTTTGTACAAAATGCGGCAGGCAGATTCCTGACGGCGCGAGGTTCTGCACAGGATGCGGAAATAAGCTCGATCCGCCGGGACAGATGCCGAATCCGGCGATCCCACCGGAGCAGATGCCAAAGCCGGCGATCCCACCGGGACAGATGACGGGACAGGCGGTTCAGCCGGAGATTCCCCGGCAGCAGAATTTCACCGGAAATCAGCCCGGCTACGACGGACGGGGACAGGGCTTCAAGCCGCTGGAACCGGAAGATTTCGCCGTTCGCAAGCCTGAGAAAAAGAAAAATAAGACGCTGCTCATTGTCCTTATCATCACGATAGTGGTGTTAATGGCGCTTGCAGGAGTGCTGCTTTTCTTCATTCTGGGCAAGGACAGCGGCTCGACCAGGAAAGACCGGGACAAAGATCGCCATGACACCGTCGTGGAGGCAGAGGATGAGAAAGATGAGGACGACAGCAAACCAGGCGGAGAAATAGTTACCGTTCCGGCGACGACTGCCCCAGCCACGACGGCTCGCGTTACGACTGTTGTTACTACCACGGAGGCTCTCGATAATTACGACTCGATCTCAAAGTTTGCGGCAAAGAAAAAGCCCATAAGCGTGAACTATGTTTCTGCTGATGTGTCGGATTATCCCAACGTCAAGGTCTACTTTACCGCCGAGGACGAGCTTGGGGATACGGTCTACCTGTCGTCGCCGAACGTGGCTGTTAAGGAGACGGTTACAGGCGGCAAGGAGCTGGAGCAGACTGTCAAGTCGATCGACCAGCTAAAAGGACGAGAGGGCATCAGTATCAGCCTTGTTGCAGATAAATCGGGCAGCATGGAATACGACCTGACGACGATGCAGAATATCATGACCCAGTTCGTCAACGCCCTGGACTATAAGCTGGGAGACCGGGCAGAGCTTATCGCCTTTGATTCTTACGTAATGTATATGTGTACATATACCAATGATCCGGTGCTGCTGAAAAACGGTATCACAAATATGTCGCCATATGGCTCGACGGCTCTTTACGATGCTCTCTACGACGCTGTTACGGATGCCGGAATGCAGAAGGGCGCACGCTGCGTTATCGCCTTTACCGACGGTCTGGAAAATTGCAGCGTTCACACGGCAGACGAGGTCATCAGGCTTGCAGATCAGCTCTCGGTGCCTATTTTCATTATCGGCACGGTTGGTGCGAATACCGACTACGAAAATATCGCTATAAGCACAGGCGGAGATTACTGGAATATCAGCGGCATAAGTGATATGCAGACCGTCCTTGACCAGATATATGCGGCGGAAAAGGATATGTACTGTCTGGAGTACACCTCCGATTCCAAGGCTGATCCCCTGGCGGAGAGATCGCTCTCTATTGCCGTTGCCGACGAGACCTACGGCAGCGTGACGGAAATGGTATTTACGCCTACGGAGGAGAAAAAGACGGCACAGCATACTTCCAGATACGAGCTTATCAAGGATGACATTTCCTGGGCAGAGGCGAATGCCGAGTGCATCCGGAGAGGCGGTCATCTTATCACCATTACTTCGGAGGAGGAGCTGAAGATCGCCACAGATCTTGCCGACAAGGAGGGGCTGAAGTACATATGGATGGGCGGTTATACCTCCGTCCGCGGAAGCTCGGTATACGGCCACTGGATCACCGGCGAGGACTTCGCATATCAGAAGTGGTATCCTGATGAACCGTCACGAAACGATGTTGACGGCACGCCGGAGATGTACCTCATGCTCTGGAACGTTAACAAGGAGGGCTGGACGTGGAACGACCAGCGCGATGACCTGTTCACCAAGGAACTTGCGCATATTTTTACCGGAAAAACGGGATATATCTGCGAATACGAGGAATAATAGGTTTATAGGCAGCGCCCCGCGATTCTTGTGGGGCGCTCTCTGAGAGAAAGGAATAGAAATAAAATGTCAAAAAATGAAAAAAGCAGAGGCGGAGCAGGTGCTGCGGCGCTTATTATCCTGGCTGCTGTTCTGATTATTATTTCGGCTGTGGTCATATTCTTTTTCGTGAGGGATTCAAGAAGCGGTAATGCCGGAGACGGCGCTGAGAAGTCCTCCGGAGCCGTTTCCGATACCGGTGAGTCTGTGGATGATCCAGAAAAAACTCCCGGAGGGACTGAAAGCGGCACTTTGCCGGGGGACAGCCAATCTCCCACGGAAACAACGGATGAGGGCATCAGCGGAACAGAGCCTGCAACCTCGGAGAACAGCGAAAAGTCTGATATTTACGAAGGCGAGATCGAGCAGCTTATTTCTCAGATGAGTCTCCATGAGAAAGTCTGCCAGCTCTTCATCGTGACTCCCGAGTCGCTGACGGGCAACGCTGTTTCGGTCGCCACGGCATCCGGCGAGATGACGAAAAACTGTCTGGAACAGTATCCGGTGGGAGGACTTATCTACTTTGCGCAGAATCTCGAATCCATGAGCCAGGCGCAGACGATGCTCTCCGATGCGAAAAATATCCGGCAGGAGCTTGGCATGATACCGATGTTCTATGGCGTTGACGAAGAGGGCGGCAAAGTGGCACGATGTGCGGAAACCATAGGAACTACGGCGTTTCAGTCCATGTACGATTACAAAGATATGGGCGAAGATACCGCATATTCCAATGCCTTTACGATCGCCTCGGATGTAGCCGGAGTCGGCTTTAACCTGGATTTCGCGCCTGTTGCGGATACCTGGTCAAATCCAGCCAACACGGTTATCGGCAAACGCGCCTACAGCGATGATTTTGAGCAGACGGCGGAGCTTGTTGCCTCGGCGGTCAAGGGTTTCAGGGACGGCGGAGTATACTGCTCGCTTAAACATTTTCCCGGTCACGGCGACACGGCGGAGGACTCACATTTCGGAATGGCGACGAGCTACAAAACCGTCGCTGAGCTGGAGCAGAACGAGTATCTTGCGTTCAAGAGCGGAATTGAAGCCGGCGCGGACATGGTAATGGTGGGTCATATGACAATGGCGAACGTGGACGGACTTCCGGCATCGGTTTCAAGCACGATGATAACCGATGAGCTTCGGGGCAAGCTGGGCTATGACGGCGTAGTTGTTACGGACGCGCTGGGAATGGGGGCTGTTGCGAATATGTACGGCTCGGCAGATCTGGCAGTCAGGGTGTTGCAGGCAGGAGGAGATATTCTTCTGATGCCGGCAGATTTTTACTCCGCAGTACAGGGCGTGGAGAACGCGGTTGCAGGGGGAACGCTTACGGAGGAACGGATAGACGAGTCTGTCCGCAGGATACTTAAATTGAAAGCGGAGAAAATCGGACTGGAATAAACGGGATTCCAAAGGGCGGAGTCCCTTTGGCAGGGTTTGGGGCAGCGCCCCAAATCGGCGAAGCCGATAAACACTGGGTTTCCAAAGGGACATTGTCCCTTTGGCAGAGTCCAGAGGCAGCGCCTCTGGCAGGGTTTGGGACAGAGTCCCATGTCAACCGGAGGTCGACCCAGCCTTTAGGCGCCCTGCAAGGGGTGAATCCGAAAACAGTCCGGTGGACTGTTTTTGGAGAGGGGACGCTCTGCAAGAGAGAACGTCCCCTAAAATTCCCGGTTTTCTTCTTTCGCGGCGATTCAGGAATTTCAGTTTCCAAAATTGAAACGTAGAATATGCACTCGAAAAGATTAATAAAAGGATAGAGAGAAATCTTCCTTTTTGAAAGAGGAAAATTTCTCTCTATCTTTTTATATATGGACAAAAAGTTTATAAGGGAACGCCCTCTCTTGCAGGGCGCACTACGTGCCGTCCCCTTTGTCGCTTCGCGACATTTCCCCACCCC
>JAGBGT010000085.1 GCA_017935865.1 Ruminococcus sp.
CACGTGTCTTTTTCGGCAAATTTTACCGATAGCCGCGTTGAAAAAGCTCACCATACGGGCAGTATGCTTTCGCTTTTTCGCCTTGCTCTCGGTAAAATTATGCTCGAAAATCCACGTACAAATCCTATGAACACAAGTTCTTAAGATCAGGCTGTGAGGTAATAAAAATGTATTGCAATAATTGTGGAGAGAAACTTCCGGACGGCTCGGCGTTCTGTAATTCCTGCGGCGCTAAGCTTAATGCAGCGCCCGATAATGAAAACTCTAATAAGAACAGCGATCCTGCTCCAAAACCAAATGAGGGCATAATGGGAAAGCTTGCCAGCGGAAGAGAAGCTAAAAATCGTAAGGATTGGAGAGGCGCAGAACGCTTTTACGGAGCAGTTTTATTAGAAGACCCGAATCATTATGAGGCGTTATTTTATGACGCTTATGCAAAAGCGATGGAAACAATGTCCGTTCAGGAAGTTTTCAAGAGAAAAGCGGAAATGAACGTTCTGCATACTGTCTTGCTTGATCTGCCAGATCACTATGATCCAGATGACGCTGAAAATGTTGAAATGGTCGCTGAGGCTTTCGCAGATCTGAAAAATCTTATCGGCTGCTCCTTTGTGTTCACGCAAACAAAAAACGGATACGGAATGGTCATCTCTTCAAATGCCGACCAGACATATGAGATTTTTGTTGAGACTGTAAGAAATGTTAAAAAGGTAATGGATGCTCTGTCAGAAAAGGCGGATAAACTCCCTATACATAGAAAAGCCTTGGAGTTCTACAGCACTGCTAAGGGACTGTCCTGGGATTATTCAAGCAAGGTCGCAATAGCGAACGATATTGCCAAGTGGATAGAGGAAGAGAAACAGACGGTCGAAACTCTGAGGAGGATACCGATAGAGGCATACTGGAAAGAACACGCTGATGAAAAAGCTGCTCTTGAAGCTGAAAAAGAAAATGCGCTTGCCGAAATCGAAAAACTAAAGCAAGAGATCGAAACACTGGATGAATATGCCTCCTATAAGGCGATCGAGAGCGAGCTGCATGGTATTGATGAACAGCTTTCCGGCACAGGAGTAACGGGATTTTTTAAGGAATTTGGTTCATCCGCAAAGGAAAAAGGTCTCAAATCTATCCGCGGTTTAAAAGATACATTTTCCAATAAAATGAGCGACAAAAAAGCCCTGAAAGCGAAAAAAGCCGAAACCGAAAAGTCTTTGGAAGAAGCAAAATCAAGATTAGATACAGCTTCTGAGTCACGCAACGCGACAATTAATGATCTGCAAAACAGGATCAATGAAATAGATGAGGAATTTAACAAGGATCGTTAATGATCGGTGATTTTGTCTGATGCCCTTATATCTCAGCTGCACCCCTATGCGGCTGAGATTTTTTATTGGAAACAAATGTCATATACTCGACGGTGTTGCCTATAAGCAGCGTTGTAATATTGCACAAATCGACAAGTTATTTTCCGTGCACCATTACCAAAATCACGAAAATAGTGACAAAATTATGATAATTTCAAATTTCCCTTGAAAGATTCCCCGGATTATGTTATATTATTCTTAGAGAATTATTTCTTGAGGCAGCACCGCACAAAGATCGTGCGGCGGATGCGCAGGCAGATCCGGCGTCAAGCCGCCAGACGGTGCTGCTCTGATTTCCAAACTAACAGGAGGATCAATATGTCTGAGGAAACAAAAGTAATGGACGACATCACTGACAACAGCGGTGGAACAGTCACTACCGAAGATAAACCGAAAAAAATAAATAAATTTTTCAATGTCATAAAAGAATATAACCAAAAGCGTGGGGAGAATACCTCGAAATTCAGGAAGCTCAACCTTGCCCTGCTTATCATCTTCCCTATTTTTATAGTCGCAATGGCTGAGATCAACCAGTTCAAGGGCATCGGTGCTTTCCTCGCTTTCGCCATAGACCGCCCCAGCGTCATCCTCTTTAACTACCTTGCCGCCGGAATCATTTTTATCATGCTCCTTGCGGCTTTCCGGAAAGGCTGGATCGCTGTCACGGTGCAGAGTATAGTCTACATGGCGCTTAGTATCACCGAGCTTTTCAAGTACAACACAAATGGCAATCATCTGATACTCTCCGATATGAAGCTGTTCAAGAGCGTCAAAAGCCTTAAATCTTTCGCCTACATAAAAATCACACCGATGCTTATAATATACTGTCTTATCGTAGTCGCATTTATCGCCCTGGTATTCCACCTCAACCCCAAACTGCCCCGGCACAAAGCCGTTATCCGCACCGGAACGGTGGCGGCGTGTATCGCGGTCTGCTTCGGCATGATCATCTTCCCAGGCTTGTATAACCCGATCTACAGGTTCTTTGAGATTGACACTAAGGCTGCCAGCAACGCGTTTCTGCTGAATGAAAAGTTCGACAGCAATGCCTTGCTCGCATTTCTGGTGGAGACGGCGTCGGAATCCTATGCTAACCGACTGGTTGAGCCGGAAAATTACAATGAAGGCTATGTCGATGAGATAATATCGTCTGACGTCGATGTTACGGGAAATTTCAACGACGGAACAAAGCCGAACGTTATCGTCGTCATGAGCGAATCCTATGCGGATTTCCGTGTTTTTGACGAACTGGATGTGGACGATTCTTACTATGCAGGCTTTGACAAGGCTGCATCCGAGGGCATCGGCGGAACTATGATCTCTCCGACATACGCCAGCTACACTGTCCGCTCAGAATTTGAGCTGATGTTCGGCTTGCCCGTCCGCGGACTGAACGCGCCTCATATGCCGCAGAGAGAGCTTGCGGTGCGCGAACAGCCGGCTTTTGCCCAATATTTCAAGAGCTGGGGATATTCCACAGCCTATGTTCACCCGTTCCAAAGCTCATTCTACAGCCGCTCACGCATATACAGCGAATTTGGCTTTGATAAGATGATCTTCCATGACGATATGGACGGTGTAAGCGATTTCACCGTTCCCGTGGAACATTACGGAACATACGTTGATGACAACACAATTTTCAACCAGCTTTACGAGCTTATCACTACCACTGACGATCCCATCTACATCCATACGACGACCATGCAGAATCACCAGCCCTATGACCAGGGCGACGACCCGGACGACGAATTCGGCAATTATCTTACCTGGATAAGTCACAGCAATGAGGCTATGACCGCATTTCTTGACAAGCTCGAAGCGCTCGATGAGCCTACCCTGGTGTTCTTTGTAGGCGATCACTTCCCGTCTCTGAGGGGAGAAACAAGCGTCTACAATCAACTGGATCTGACCGGAGAAAACTGCGGCGTTCTTTATGAACAAAAGTACTTCTTCTGGAGCAATTATGGAGCTGATTTCAGCTCCGTTCCGAAAGAAAATGTCTCGTTCTTCTACGTCCCCTATATCATTACCGATATCATCGACGCGCCTCACGACGCATTTATTGAGAAGATGGATGAGTATATGAAGAACATTCCGGTATACTCTGTTGACTACAACGACGGCACGCCGGACAATGAAGAGCTTGACGTGCTCACATACGACCGTGTGATCGGCGATGTTATGTCGCCCTGTCCGATTCCGGACGAGGTTCTGGAAGCCAGCAAAGGAGACGAATAATGAAAGAGATCATATCCGGAATAAAGGGCACGGCTGAAACCAATGCAGACGCCGGAAAGCTGGCATCAGCCATGGGAAGCGGCTCGCTGAAAGTTTTTGCGACCCCGGCAATGACAGCGCTTATGGAAGCCGCCGCCTGTAACTGCCTCAGCCGGTACATGGAGGCTGACGAGACTACAGTTGGCACGGAGCTGAACATAAAGCACACCTCAGCCACTCCGGAGGGAATGAAAGTCACCGCGGAAGCCATTTTGACTCAGGTAAACGGCAGGGAGTTCGTCTTTGACGTCAAAGCTTTTGACGAATCCGGAGAGATCGGCAGCGGAACTCACAAAAGATTCCTGGTTTACGGCGAAAAGTTTACAGCAAAAACTTATTCTAAGTTAAAATAATCAAAAAGCACCGGAATTTCAAAGAGACATTGTCCCTTTGAAATCCCGGTGTTTGTCAAAATGCAGTTTTTTAAGAAAAATTATAATTTTCCGTCCGTTATCATATAATTATCACATTAATAGTTATAATAATATATATACAAAATTTCTGAATGAAAATCAATGAGAAAGAGGTAAATATCATGTCCGATCTTTACAGCGATTCTGACAATACATCAGTGCCCGAAAACAGCGGCGCTCCCGCCCCGGAAAATCCCGAAAATAATTCCGGAACTCCTGAGACAGAGGGGAAAAAACCGGAAGCGGCGGCAAATCACTTCGCGCCTCCGCCGAGACTTTCGCCAACTCCCGGAAGCGCTCCCAGGGGACCTCAGCAATACTACGGCGGTATGGGTGCTCCGGGCGGATATAATCCCGGCACAGCGCCCCGTCCTCAGCAAGCTCCCGGAGGATATGCCGGTCAGCCCCAGAGGACTCAGTACACAGCCCCGGGATACGGCGGAACACAGCCCCGGAATAACACCACATCCTACAGCCACGGCACAGCACCGACGGCAGAAGCTCCGTCTCCAAAGAAGCCTAAAAAGCACCTTGCGCTGAAAGTAACAGCTTTCGTTCTCTGCCTTGCCATTGTGGGATTAGGCTCGATACAGGTCTATAAATTCATGGACGACAGCCGCCTTTCACCTGAGACAAGCGCTGACAGCTCTGATTCTTCCGAAGATGAGAATAAGCCTGTTTCAGACAAAAACAACAAACCTGATGAGGAGGCTTCGTCATCCCCGACCGAGACACTTCCCGGACTTTTCGAGCTTGCCGCAAGAGAGGACGCCAAACCGATCCCGGATATTGTAGACGAGATCATGCCCTCTGTCGTAGGCGTGTCCTCAACATTTGAGATCACCGAAAACTATTCCTCCTGGGGAGGATTCGGTTTTCCCTCCGGTGGGCAGACGAGCCAGGCAATCGGCACGGGCACGGGAATCGTCATGACCGAGGACGGCTATATCCTCACAAACGCCCATGTTATCTATGACAGCTCCGACGAATACAACGCAGGTGAGGCTGTTTCGGTTTCCGTTCTCTTCAGCGATGAGACCGAATATGACGCCAAGATCTATGCCTACGATGTCGAGACTGACCTTGCGATCCTGAAAGTGGATGAAACAGGTTTTACTCCGGCAGAATTCGGTGACAGCAGTGAGTTGCGCATCGGCGAGCTTGTAATTGCCGTCGGCAACCCTCTTGGATTCGAGCTGTTCGGCTCAGTCACAAGCGGCATTGTCTCGGCTCTCGACAGAAAGCTGTCGATCAACGATCAGAGCCTGTCCCTCATTCAGACCGATACTGCCATAAATCAGGGCAACTCCGGCGGACCGCTCCTGAACAGTTGCGGTCAGGTAATAGGCATCAACTCATCAAAGCTCTCCGCAAGTTACGGCATGGCGTCCATAGAGGGACTGGGATTTGCGATACCCATTAACGAGGCAAAAATCATTATCGACGACCTTATAAATTACCGCCACGTTACCGGCAGACCGCAGATCGGCATTACAACCGTTGACATTACGGAGGCGTACTCCAATTACCTCGGACTCCCCATGGGACTGTATGTCCGCGGCGTGGGCAAGGGCAGTGCAGCGGAAGAAGCCGGAATCCGTGCAGGCGATATTATTATCGGCATAAATGACGAAGCGGTTACCACAATGGACGAATTGAACGCGATAAAGAATCAGTTCAAGGCAGGCGATACGGTAACGTTGAAAATCAATCGTGACGGAGAAGATCTGGATGTTACCCTGACTCTCCACGACGCAAGCGAGGAGCTTGAATACGTCGAGCCATAAACACCGATAACACCTGGTCGACAAACATCGGGTTTCCAAAGGGACAATGTCCCTTTGGCAGAGTCCAGAGGCAGTGCCTCTGGCAGGGTTTGGGACGGAGTCCCAAATCGGCGCAGCCGACAAAACCGGGTTGCCAAAGGGACAATGTCC
>JAGBGT010000086.1 GCA_017935865.1 Ruminococcus sp.
CCTTCCGTTTTCATTTCATTTTCCCCTGCTTTTTTAGAAGTTTTGCTTGATTTTTATTAAATAATAATTTTAACCCCGATTCTGCTTCCAGTTTCGGGGTTTTTGGACAGACTGAGGCAGGGAAAATTTCTCCCTGCCTCTTTATATATGGACATCAAGTTTATAAGGGAACGCCCTCTCTTGCAGGGCGTTCCCTCTTTCAAAACAGTCCACCGGACTGTTTTGAAATTCACCCTTTGCGGAGCGCCTAAAGGCATCGTCGACCTGCGGTCGACCTTGGGGCGATGCCCCTTTTGAAACCCGGTTTGTCGGCTTCGCCGACTTGGGGCGCTGCCCCATGCCCCGTGTTATCTGCGTTTCGACTTTTTTGTCAAAATTCAAAATTACCCCTTGCATTTAAAGAAAATTTGTTATATAATAGTAATTGGAGAAATTTGATGTATAAAAATATGGAGGAATCGGCTATGCCCAATAAAATCGGTTTTGATAACGAAAAATATCTGAAAATGCAGTCAGAGCACATCCGCAGACGTATCGCCCAGTTCGGCGATAAGCTCTACCTGGAGTTCGGCGGAAAACTCTTCGACGACTACCACGCTTCCCGCGTACTGCCCGGATTCAAGCCGGACAGCAAGCTGCAAATGCTGCTCCAGCTCAAAGACGAGGCGGAAATCGTTATTGTTATAAACTCTGACGACATAGAAAAAAACAAGATCAGAGGCGACCTCGGCATCACCTATGACCTCGACGTGCTCCGGCTGGTAAACGTATTTACTAAGATCGGTCTGTATGTCAGCAGCGTTGTCCTCACCAGATATGACGGTCAGCCCACCGCCGACGCTTTCCAGAGCCGTCTGGAAATGCTGGGAATAAAAGTCTACCACCACTACAGCATCAAGGGCTATCCCTCCGATCTCAAGCATATAATCAGCGACGAGGGCTACGGCAAAAACGATTACATAGAAACCTCCCGGAAGCTGGTCGTCATTACCGCTCCCGGCCCTGGCAGCGGAAAAATGGCGACCTGCCTCTCTCAGCTCTACCACGAGCACAAGCGCGGCATCGACGCAGGATATGCTAAATTTGAAACGTTCCCGATCTGGAATCTGCCACTGCGCCATCCGGTAAATCTCGCCTATGAGGCTGCCACGGCTGACCTTAACGACGTGAATATGATCGACCCGTTCCACCTGGAGGCATACGGCGAGACTACGGTTAACTACAACCGCGACGTGGATATTTTCCCGGTGCTCAACGCCATGTTCGAGAATATTCTCGGGGAGTCGCCCTATAAGTCGCCTACGGATATGGGCGTGAATATGGCAGGAAACTGCATCGTTGACGACGAGGTGACCTGCAAGGCGGCAAAGGATGAGATAATCCGCCGCTATTACATCGGACTCTGCGACAGGAGAAAGGGGCTTATTTCCGAGGAGGAAGAGACAAAGCTGGCGCTGCTTATAAAGCAGGCGAATGTTACCCCCGAAAGCAGGAAAACCGTTGCCGCCGCCCTTGCCAAGGAAAAAGAGACCGGCGCGCCTGCCGCAGCTATGGAGCTGCCGGACGGAACTATCCTCACAGGAAGAACCTCAGACCTTCTGGGAGCGGCTTCCGGACTGCTGCTGAACGCTCTGAAGCATCTGGCTGGTCTGGATGATAATATCCTGCTAATGTCGCCCCATGTTATCGAGCCGATCATGGATCTGAAAGTCAACCACCTGGGAAACAACAATCCGCGCATCCACACGGACGAGACGCTGCTTGCCCTGTCGATATGCGCTACTACCGACGATAACGCGCGCAGGGCTATGGAGCAGATCTCAAATCTCCGCGGCTGCGAGGTTCACTCCACCGTTATTCTCTCCGCCGTGGACGAGAGGATCTTCAAGCGGCTTGGAATCAATCTGACCTGCGAGCCGAAGTATAATTAAGAGAAAAATCCGGGATCCCAGAAGAGCTTATTTCTCTGGGATCCCGGGATTTTTATTTCTTATTTTTCCGATAAATAATCGTCAGACCGCGGATAAGCAGGTTGTTGTCAACAATTATCTCCCTCCTGCAAAGGGGAATTACCGTGGAGGCGAGTCCGCCTGTTGCCACTACGGTGCATTTCTCCCCCAGTTCGTCTTCAATGCGCTCAACGATGCCGTCAATAGCGCAGGCGTTGGAGTAAAGCGCGCCGCTTTTCATGCAGTCAATAGTATTTCTTCCGATTATATTCGGCGGCAGCTCGAAGTCAATTTTCGGCAGTTGAGCCGTTCTGTCGATAAGTGCGTTGACGGAAACGCCCATTCCCGTCATTATAAGTCCGCCAAGATAGTTTTTGCGGTCGTCAACTACGGAAACAGTGGTGGCAGTTCCCATGTCGATTATTATAAGGGGCACAGGATAAGTATTTATCGCCGCGACAGCATCCACCGCCTGATCGCTGCCCAGTTGCTTCGGATTGTCGATAAGTATGTTCAGACCGGTCCTGACTCCCGGACCGGCAACCATTACATCCACCCCGAAAAGCTTGTATATCGCCTCTTTTACGGTATTGGTGACCGAAGGAACAACAGAGCTCATGACGGCGTCATGAATATCCTCCGGTCGGAAATGGTTCATCTCCAGAATGTTTTTGATAAGCGCCGCATATTCAGCGGCTGTGGCGTTGTGATTGGTGGAGATCCGCTCGAATACCACAATCTCGTCCTCACTGTTCACGCAGCCGAATACAACATTTGTGTTGCCAATATCTACAGCTAAAAGCATAATGATCCTCCTCGGAAAAAATGGATAGCTCCGGGCAATACCGCGCAAAAAGCAATTAATCCCTGGGCGATGCTGTCCTAAGAGCCTGTTTAGTATCTCGGTGTGTGCAGATTTTCGAGCAGATTTTTCAACTGACAAGGAGAAAAGCCGCAGGAATGCTGACGCATTTCAAGGTTTTTCGACGAAGTTCAGGTGAAAAATCTGCCGAAAAGATGTGCGCA
>JAGBGT010000087.1 GCA_017935865.1 Ruminococcus sp.
CGTTTTCAAAAGGATTCTCGCTCTTGGCGTCATTCAGGGTCAGAGTAAGCTCCGCTCCCTCGATCTCGCCTCCGGCTACTTCCTTTTTAGAAATGTGGATTGTGGATGCGGAATCTGTGATGATGACTGTGTTTTCCTTAATAACCTCGTCCGACTTCGCCAGCGCGCCGTTGTTCTCGATTACAGGGTAAACGATGCCGCCCTCGATGTAAACGTAAATATCCGTCGCCACCGTGTAACCGTCGGGAGCTGCGGTCTCGTGGAGAACGTAGTAGCCGTTCTGGATGTCGCTGTCGTCCGTGGTCGTGATAGTGTGCTTCTCTTCTCCGGATGTCCACTGGTCAACTACTGACTCTTCGCCGTCGAACTTAACTGTTCCGTCCTCGTCCTCGACTACTGTCAGCTTACTGAATGTGATCTCAGCTCCGGCAATTTCGCTGCCGCCCATATCCTGCTTGGAGATCTGGATAGCAGGCACGTTCTTCTTGTCATTTACAATAATATGAGTGTCACCGTCAACTGCAACGTGAGACTTGGTCGTATCAGCCTCTTCGGTCGTGATGACCTTGCCGTCTCTGATCGTGAAGCTCCACGCCGACTCGACCTTGCTGTAATCGTCCGAGGGCGCTGCTGTCTCTTCAAGAACATAGTCGCCATCTGCCAGACCCAGAATTACTGTCGCATGGTCTGCCGCCGAGGTAAACTCAATTGATGTTTCCTTGTTTGCGTCGATAACCGCGCTGCCCTGCTTAACAACGGCAGTTTTGAGAGACTCGATTATCTTCTTGTACTCCTCGCTTTCGGTATCGTACTCGCCGCTGGGAGAAATTTTGATTTCTGCACCGCCGACCTCAGTACCCTGATTTGCAATGTCATACTTGCTGACGGATATTGATTTCTTCGGTGCGTCGTTTACGATGATGTGGTTATTTTCAACCTCTGTGTAAGAGCCGCTCTTGTCAGCAGTTTCATCAGCCTTTACAACACCGTTTTCGATCGTGAATGTCCACTCCGAAACGACCTCAAGCTCCTTATTGGGAGCTGCGTCCTCAATAAGCTTGTACTCGCCGTCGGGGAGACCCTTGATAACTGTCTGCTTGTCTGTGGATGTGAATGTCAGGGACTTTCCGTCCTCGCTGAATTTCAGCTCATTTTCAGAAGAAATGATCTCCTTGTTCAGTCCCGAACCGTCAGTGCGCTTAATTGTGATCACTGCACCCGGCTTCTCTTCCTTGTTGTCATCGTCAGCCACGATATACTTGCTGACGCTTACCTCTGATCTGTTAGTGAGAGTCAGAGATGATGCCTGGATGCTGAGGGGATCATATCCCTCCGCCGCTGTTCCGGGCTGGAAGTAGCCGTCATCGCCTATCGTGAACGTCTGCGCCTCAACTGTTTCATAGCCTTCGGGAACATCTGTTTCTGTCAGCTCGTAGTCGCCGGCAGGAAGTCCTGAAACTACAAGAGGTGTCTCGCCGCTTGTCGTCCATGTGATCTTCGTTTCGGTTTCGCCGAGATCTTCATTGTTGACCTTAACGCCGCTGCCGAATGCTGTTCCGTCAGCCTTTGTGATCTCCAGCGTTACGCCCGGCATCAGATTTCCGTCAACGTCTGTCTTGGAGAACATCAGCTCAACGCTTTCCGTTGTTGTGTCGGTCACGCTGATCTCTGCCGGTGTTTCGCCGTCCAGGGTAGCCATAGGTGAGCTGTAGGAAACAACGAATGTCTCGCTGACTGTTTCGCCGTCTTTCAGACCCTCCTTGACGATAGTGTCACCGCTGAGTCTGGGTACCCACTCGCCGTCGATATTCTCGACTTCAAGCACGTAGTACTTTCCGGCAGGAGCTTCAAACACGATGGGTTCACTGAGAACGCCGTTTGCGTTCGTTGTGCCGCTCTTGACCTCAACGCCCGGAACTCTCTCATAGCTGTCCGCCTTGCTTGCATCAAGGGGAGTAAATATCTGCTCGCCCTCGTCATTGAGAACGGGATTGCCCTCCTCGTCTGTCTCAGCCTGGGTTTTCAGCGTGAAGAGCGCAACGTTAAATTCGTGACCCTCAACATACTCAGCCTCTCCGTCCGTGCCGATTCTGACTGCCGTCTTGTCGACAGTGATCTTGTTAGGATTTTTGTCTGTGTTTGTGATTCCCACGCTTACGCTGCTGTACTGGGGAGTGAGAGCGATATAGTACGGCTTGCCGTTCTTGTCAGTATCGCCTGCTCCGTCGTAGGACACGTTGAGATCCTCATTTGCAGTCTGCTGTGTTTTGTCAGCGCCGAGATATGTGTACTCAAATCCGTACCGCTCGCCGCTGTTTGCCCGTGAATACTTTACGCCGTCAACGTCGATCGCGCCGTTTTCATCCTTGTAAAGCTCGAATACACGGTAACCGTAACGGTCGGCGTCGGTAAGCTCAAATGTGAGAGTCTTGCCGGGAGTAACAGTCTCTGTCTCAGAGCCGATCTCCTCGCCGAGACCAACAACATTGCCGTCCTCATCCTTGTTCAGCTCATATTTTACAAGCTCGACCATGAATTTGCCGGAAGCCTTGTCGTTGTTCTCGATGACAAGAGTCTTGTCCACAATGATCTTGTATACTATTTTCTTTGTGTTTGTGATAGTTACCTCCGGAACATCCTCGCTGCCGGGTGTTACGGGGTCTGACGTGCTATATGCAACGTCATACTTCACTCCCGAGGAAGAGGTGTATTCCGCGGATATTGACTTGTTGTCAGCCAGCTTGCCTGTGGAATCCGTCTCGAATACGTAGAATGCCGTATCTGCCGGGATGTCAGTCCACTCTGCTGCAAGCTTTGAATTTGATTCATCCTCCGTATCGTAGATGAATTTCTGTACAGGCGCGCCCGCATAGCGAACGTAGGTCTTTGACTCCTCGTCATAGGTGAAGAGCGCCGCGAAGAATGTGTCCTTAGTCAGCGAATCGCCGTCCTGAACTACAACCTCCTTTGTGACCTTTATGCTGCCTGTGCTCTTTTCGTTTGTAATAGTGAATTTCTGCTCATTTACAGTCTCATCCATGGAGATCTGCTGAGCGTTGTCGACTTCTGCGTCCGTTTTATATGTCGTCTGATAGCCCTTGAGCTGATTACCGTCCTTGTCCGTTTCCAGGATGTAGACGTGGTCAGCCTGAGTCATGCTTGCCAGCGAAGCTCTGTCGAACTTGGGAAGCTCGAGCTTTCCGCTCTCTGCGCCAGGCTCAACAACGATCTCGTAAACGTCGCTGAGACGCGTAATGCCATCGCCGAACGCCGGCTTGTCAAAGAATGCGAAGTAGAACGACTGACTCAGATCAGCCTGAGCGTTTTCAGCCAGAACCTTTTCTACATTCAGTGTGAAATCAACGTCAGGCTCTTCTACCCATACGCCGACCTTTGCAGGCTCGGCAACCATGACTGTTTCGCCGAGGACGCCGGGCGCCTGATATGAATATGCGAATGAGTTCCATGCGATATTGTCCTGACCTGTCTTTGCGACGGAGGCAGGAACATTTCCTGTAAATGTAATGACGATCTCATCGCCGGAAGAAACCGTGTAATCGTCGGGAAGCTCCAGACGGAAGTTTACAGTGTCGCTCTTTTTATTGTCGTACCACTGCATCTCGCCTGCTCCGCCAGTCCAGTCGGAGGAGTACTCGTTGAGGACTGTTTTCTTATCGGAGGAGTAAGATATCTTGCATCCGCTGACTGCCGTTGAACTACCATTGCTGACGATCTCAACAGCAGAAATGTCTCCCATAGTTACAGCGAAAGCCGAGTCTCTCTCATATCCGGAAACAAGTCCCACGTCTCCCACGTAGGGCAGACGGTCGATAATTGACCAGTTCTCCAGAGCGATAGGCGATGTGTTCTTTATGTGAAGCGTGTATGTTACGAGCTCGCCCTGCATACCCTGAACGTAGTTTGCAGCCGCATTCGTACTGATACCGTCCGCAGTTTTGGGGTCGGTATGTCTGTCGCCATTTTTCACATCGTGACCCAGACTTGTGTAGTTGATAGTTTTGTAGGACTCTGTAGTCAGACCTACGATGCTGTAGTTTGCGGAGTTCCAGATCTCGCTGCCCTTGGGTTCGCCGGCAGCAACGTTTTCCTGGGTGTACTCCTCGCTGAGGGTGAGGTAGCCGCGGTTTGTGACTACGCCCTCCGTCTCCATGCCGGGCTTTATCTTTGTCCAGATGCGGATAACGTAAGCCTGGTCGGTTTCAAGTCTTGTATTTTCCGGAACAGTAAATACAGGCTTTCCGGTTTCCTGTCCGGAAACTGTAATTCCGTGGTTTCCGTCAAGGTAGCCGCCATTGAACGAATAGAGTTCGTTCAGCGTACCCATTTCAGCGCCTGTTGCAGTCTTGTAGCTGCCGTCGCTGTTGAGCTTTACAATGCCTGCGCCGATAATTCCGCCCAGCTCATAGCATGAGGGAAGAATATCGGTGATCGTCTTTCCGCTCAGGGAAAGAGCAGCGCCCTCTGCGCCTGAACCGTCGCCGTTGTAAACTACCAGATCCCATACCAGGCTGTCGCCGGCGGTGATAAAGCCGTGCTCTGCCGCGTTGAACTCTGCGCTGGACGCGTCGAACTCACCGGGGAGAGAAGCCACGCCGGATTTGCTGAAGCCGGGCTTGGGAGCCGAGTTTGTGAACTTAGTCGAAGCCTCGGCAACCGTCTCCAGTGTCTTGGTAACATTGCCTCCGCTGATATCTACCTTTGTGACCTTGTTTGTCACTGTCTCCGTACCGCCGGCAGGAATTGCTTTCAGCTCATCCGCAAGCGCACCGGAGATAAGAGCGGTATAAACAATAGACCTGGAGGATGTATCCCATCCACTCAGTTGAGAAGTCACCTTGACCTTTATTGTAAGCGTATTTGTAGTCGGATCAAAAACAGGCTTCTCACTTATCTCAATACCTGTATTGCCGTCCGCAACCTTGATTGAGTCCGGCTTGTAAGTCATTCCGTCGGGAAGTATGTCACTTATTGTAAATGTGCTTCCATTATAGTTTGTTGAATCATTATTATTCGGAACAAAAGTTATCGTGTAGTCGATGCCGCTCGCGAGAACCTTGTTAAGCTCCTCTTCGTCCCCAACATTAACAGATTCAATGTTTGCTGATTTATTATAAGAAATACTTGTAGAATGGGGAATTATAACTTTTGCATCTGCAAGACCGCCTGATTGTTCTATCAGACTGCCAGATTCATGAAAAGCAAGTTGATTTTCCGCACTCCCCCATCTCCAGCCATCTGTGCCGGCGTTTACCTCTAAGGTATATTCAAGGGTAACCGAACTGGACGGAGTAGAATTAATATTTTCAAGTTTAATCTGCCATGCAGAATATGTGCCCGAGTTACTGAAAGAAGGCGTTAATGACAACTCAGTACCTTTAGTATATCCTACATTTCCGGTGGTTTCTACAACCTTTACATCAACTGCTTTGATTTCCGGAAATTGGAGTTCTATCAACGTACACCAGTCGTTCATATAAAGATCCTTATATGTCTTATCAGAAGTATTGGTGAACTTGGTTCTGAAAGTTACTTTATCGCCATCGACGAATCCGTCAAAACCACTTGCAAGTGTTCCGTCAGAATCAACCAGTGTTTTGCCCTCCGAATCAACTATCCACTTTTCAGCAGAGGCATCCCGCTTCTTGACCTCAACCGTGCCTGATGTATGCTCCAATCCGCCGTAGCTGTAAGAAGCCTGGTTGGAAACCTTGTCTCCCTCAACCGTCTCCGGAGCTTTAACAGTAACGCTGACAGTATACACGCTCTTCGCCGGGATGTCAACTGCATATCCGGCAATAAGCTCTTCTGCCGTGGGCACTTTAGCCTCCGTACCGTTGTTGAACTCGGCAGTAACGGACTCTACCGTCCAGCCCTTATCAACAAAGTTCGCTCCCAGATCGGCGTCCTTGACTGTTACATCATGCGCGTCAACGTCGCCGTTATTGTACATCTGGATCTTATATGTCAGCGAGCCGCCGGGTGCAAAGGACTGCACGTTGCCGTCAACATACTTGTTGATGCCAAGATCTACCTTAGCGCGGTAAAATTCCTTGGAAACATTTCCAACATTTGTTTGCAGAGTATTGACGATCTTGCTGCCGTCAAAGCCCTCCTTTATTGTACCGGTAAGCGTGATCTTCTTTTCATACTTCGCGTCGGGGTTGCCGTAATCTGCCGGGTCGAGCTGTACAGTTCCCGAAAGAAGCGCCGCAGATTCTGCATCCCATTCGATGTAGTCCTTGCAGGCATCGTCAAGAACGTCCTCATAAGTTACCTCCTGGGGTTCGCTTCCCCAGTTATTAAAGGTAAGAATATAAGTTACCTTCCTGCTGTTTTCGTCAAACCAGCTCTGGGACGTATTATCATCTACATAACCTGTCTTACTCAGTCCGACAGTTGCCGATTTCTTGCCAACGGATGTCGTTGCATATGCGCCGTTGCCAGGATTGTCCTTGTCGTAAACGTGGTTTACAAAAGAGGGCGCATAACCGCTTGTCATTGTGCCGCTCAGATCGGCTTCGATCTCGAACGTCTTCGTTTCGTTTACATCGAGCGAGATCTCCTGCTCGGTAAAACCATCTTTAAAGGTAATTCCTGCGCCTGGATCTTCCACCAGCGTCATAGAGCCGGCGGCAGTTCCGTAGTTCTTAACAGTGATCGTGTATTTGACCGTCTCTGAAAAATCGCCGTCCTCGGTCAGCGTGATGTTTGACTTGTCCACAGACTTTGAGATCTGAAACCGCGCCTCTTCCTTTTCAGGCTCGGGCGGCTCAACCTTGGAAACGTCGACCGTGACCTTATCATCGCCCAGATTTGTGGACGTGCCATTTATGGGCTTGCCGGAAACTTTCAGCTCGTTGCTTATCTGATCGGCGCTTTCAAGGTCGCCCTTGAATGTCACCGGGAGATTTATCTTAACACTGTCCATTTCCTTGTTGGTGTCGTTGCTGTTGACTGTGAAATTCATATCAACGGTATTGCCGCTATTATTAAAGGTATGTATCTCATAGTCATAGAAGCCGGCAGCCTTGATAGAAGCCTCCAACTGCTCCTGTGTGAGCGTGGATGCGACTCCGGCAGGCATGGTGATAGTGTCGCTGAATGTCAGGCTCTCCGCCCACCATGCGCCGCTCTTCTTTCCGGCATTTCCGGGTGTCGCCAAAAGGGTATAATCCACCTTTACGCCGTCTTTGAGAGCGTTTGTGTCAGTCCTGTTGATGCTTTCGCTCTTGGATTGACTCCAGTCGAAGTTTGATTTAGCCGTGATCGTGCCGGAAACAGATTTACCCGAAGTTGTCTGTACCAGCTTCACTGTTTCGGAAGCGCCGTCCGGTGTAGTACCGTTGGCAAACTTCGCCTGCAAACGAATCATCTTCGTAGAGCCGTTGCGGATATCGTATTCCAGATATCTCTTTCCGTTCTCCACGTGAAGTGTAAAGCCGTTATAAACCGCGCCGTCAACAAAGCCGTCTCCGGCGAAGTTAGGCAGAAGCAGATTTTCGTCAGTTATCTCCAGCCTGAAATTGTCAGTAGCCCACGGGTTGTTGACGTTATTTCCGGCAAGCTGGACTGACAGGTAAAACATCGTTCCGGATTCCACTTCTGTTATCGACTTGAATTTGCTGTCGAAAAACGATACGGAAACATTTGTAAGCACATTCGGGCCATAGCCGCCGAATCCCCAGCCGGGACCGAAGCCGCCATATTCCCACGGGCGGGCTGCTGTAGCAGTAAGCGCAGGAATAATGGAAGCGGGTATGCTTGCAAATATCATGACGATCGAAAGCAGCATAGTAAGAATGCGCTTTTTTATCGTCACAAATTTAGATGCGTCCATTTGCTTTTTTCCTCGTTTATAATAATGTAGATACAATTCCCCGTCAGACTTCGGGTGCGTCCGGCGAAAGAACCGTAATAGCAAAACAAGCCCTGCGGAAAACTTCTCTGATACAATAATAAAGAATATAAACCGAATTTCGCTGAAAGAAATAAGTATATAAAAAATATAATATATAAGAAAAGTAAGCGCATCAGGACTTACAAAGTATAGCCCATGGCAAAAGCGTCTGAAAAATCGCTATACTATCGGGATAATTATACCACTATTCCGTTTTTTTGTCAATAAAAAAGCGAGGGTAATTCCCCTCGCTCCAAAAATTCTAATTTATCGACAAAAAAGCCGGGCGTGTTCTGTATATCATACACAAAAAAGCTCAATATCGGTATATATAGGTATTATTTATAATTCTTTTCTATATTATTTGATTTAATTAAAATGATGTTTTTGCGGTCTTGAGGCTAATTTATCTCCGGTGTAAGGCGTATTTTTTTGTTATACGTCGGGTATATTTTAGTGTGACATTAACCGTGGGTTTAGACGAAAAAACACTGAATTTTCCCTCCGGATTTATTACCCTCAGCTTTGTAATGAAGAATGAATAGAAACGCCCATATAAATCAAAACGCCCGGCAGATCACTGTCGGGCGTTTGTGGCGTGCCTGGAGGGATTCGAACCCCCGACCTACTGGTTCGTAGCCAGTCACTCTATCCAGCTGAGCTACAAGCACATTCACAACAAAATATATTTTATCACAATTATGCTGATTTGTCAAGGAGTTTCCATTTTTTTGTAGCTTTGCACAAACATTAACATTTTTGTACCGCGCCAATTGCTTTTATAGACAATCTTTTTTATTTCCCTTGACAAAAGCTGTAAAGTCGTGTATAATATTAAAAGATGTTCGGCATTCTTCCGGATATCTCATATTGCGTGAGACATTAGCTCAGTCGGTAGAGCATACGCCTTTTAAGCGTAGGGTCGAGGGTTCAAATCCCTCATGTCTCACCAGAAACGCCCGACAGCAACCTGCCGGGCGTTTCGTTTTTTACGGACGTTTCTGTAATATTCACTATTCATTCTTCATTAAAAATTGATATCTGTAGTCAGCCATTTTTGGGAAATGATATTATCTTACCGCCGCGAAAAAATAAACAGGATTTCAAAATGGGACGCTGCCCCATACCCTGCCAAAGGAACTCCGTCCAATTTTAAAGCAAATGCCCCGATCAAAAGCCGTGCAGTAATAAAGAAGTATTCAAATATGTAGCAAAAGGTTGCGTAGGAAATCCTACGCAGCCTTTCTCTTTTTGTCGTAATCCATACTGTCAGCGACAGCAATAGATGTAGCGACGTGAAATCTGAAGTGGATTTCGATTTTCTGTTTTCTTCTGCCACTTGATTTGTCAGGTGCGTGAACGACAATCTTTTCAATCAGCTCGTGCATTATCTCAGGCGTAAGCTTCGTGATTTCCTCGTACTTACGAACAACCTGTATGAACTGTGCTGTTTCGGTAGCTTTTTGCTGGGATTTCTCCATAAAGACTGTAAGCTCCGATACAAGCTCCCTCAACTTCTTCTGCTCGTCCTCATAGGCGGCAGACATCATTTTAAATCGTTCATCGGAAATCTTTCCGCTGACGTTATCCTCGTAAAGCCTTGTAAACAATCGGTCAAGCTCGGCAATTCTCTTTTCGGAAACACTGAGCGTTTTTGCCGCTTTCTTCAGCTCCGAGGAACGGTCAGCCTGCGACTTTTCAAGGGCAGACTTCACAAATGCTTCCTCGTTGTCCTTAACCTTAGCAAGAACAGAATTCAGCTCCCTGATAACAATTTCACTCAGTACATCCGTTCTGATGAAATGAGCCGTGCAAGCATCCTTGTCGCCTGCATAAGTAGAACATTTCAGATGCTCTTGGTCTGCATTAAGACTTTTCGACCTGCAAAGATACATCTTCTTGCCGCAGTCGGCACAGTAAACCATTCCCGAAAACGGATTAAGCTCGCCGCACTTCTGTATTCTTCGTTTGTTCTTGCGAAGCTCCTGCACCAAATCAAAATCCTTCTGGGAAATAATCGGCTCGTGAGTATTTTCAAAAATCGCCCATTCAGATTTCGGATTTCTAATCTGCTTTTTGTTCTTGTAGGACTTGGTACGTGTGCGGAAATTAACTGTATGCCCCGCATATTCAGCTTTTTCAAGAATATGGTCAATAGTCTGTTCTCCCCAGCGATGAAGCTTGGCATTCGGGTGTCCTGCGTTTCTGCCTTTTGACTTAGCGTATGCAGTCGGAGTCGGTATCCCTTCTTCTGTGAGAATTCGGGCAATCTTCGTGGGTCCGTTTCCTGCAATGCAAAGCTGAAATATTTTTCTCACAACCTCTGCGGCTTCCTCGTCGATTTCCCAGACATTCTTGTCAATCTCAGACTTTTTGTAACCGTAAGGCGGACTGCTGAGCGGCTTGCCTGATTGTCCTTTCGCCTTGAAAACAGCTCTTATCTTCTTTGAAGTATCACGGGCATACCAGTCATTAAAAATATTCTTGAATGCCATAAGCTCGTTTTCACTTTTGAGCGTATCAACGCCGTCATTGATTGCAATATACCGAACATCGTAATCGGGAAAGGTCATTTCAATCAGCTCGCCTGTTTTCAGATAATCACGTCCGAGACGGGATAAGTCCTTAGTGATAACAATTCCGACCTTATCATTTTCAATATCGGTCATCATTGCCTTGAAGCCCTCGCGGTCAAAGGTTGTTCCCGAAACTCCGTCGTCAACATAGAACTGCGGATTAGGGAAGTGATTGTCCTCTGCATATTTCAGTAAGATAGCTTTCTGATTTGTTATGGAATTTGACTCTCCCTGTAGCATATGTCCTGTGAAAGCCTGCAATAAAGTGCTGTAATTTTGTCTGTAATCATTTTATCCTCCGTTTCTGACAATTACAGCGGATATGAAAATAGTATATCACATTTCTTAGTAAAATTCAAGGCTTTAAAGTGATAAAATTTCATATCCCTGCATTGTCTGCTTGTCCTATGCTGCCTGTCGTATGATGTTCTCTTCATCTTTACCGATAAGCCTTTCGATGATTTCATCAAGGCTCTCGGCTTGCAGGTTGAAATGCGTTTCCACATAATATGTGGTGTTGCCGATTTTGTACTCCGTACAGTTAACCGCTTCGTTGGATGTTTTCATAAACATACCCTCTTTCAAATAGAATCAGCAATCGCTGACATACTTGCGTATGTGGGTGAAACGGTATCGGAATACTATTTTGTTGGACAAGATTTTACGGAATAATGATTAGGTGACCGTTTTGTTACGCACCTCCTCTTAGGTGTTGAGTTTTCGGGTTTGATGTGGTATAATTAAGCAGGATTCAGAAAAACTTGCGAGGTGAGCTACGCTTGAAAACCTTAGAGACCGAACGACTTATTCTAAGAAAATGGCAGAAAAATGATGCCAGTGATTTATTTGATATTATGAAAAATTCATCCGTCATTATGGGCGGTTGGAAGCCACATTCGGATATAAATATGTCTGTCGAAGCATTAGAAGAATATATTGAAAGTGATGAGCGATGGGCAGTGACATTAAAGGATAGTGGAAAGGTAATTGGCAGTATAAGGGTTTATCCTGATAATAACCGAGAAAATTTTAACGCCAAGTCTATAAATTATGTTTTGTCAGATAAATATTGGGGAAACGGATATATGACAGAGGCGATTAAACAGATTATCAGATTTTTATTTGAAGAAATGAATATAGATTTGTTATCCGCTTTCCATTATTCCTATAATGTCAAATCCCAAAAAGTCCTTGAAAATTGCGGTTTTGAATACGAGATTACAATAGAGCAAGGCTGTAAAAGATATGACGGACAAGTTTTTGACGCAATTTGCTATTCCATTTTGAAATCTGATTATTGTGCAGAATAATTCTTAATTCAATTTATCAGCCGTACCCGTACCCACGAGTACGGCTTTACTGTTCCTATGGTCTCAATTCGTTACGTACCTCTTATGAAGCTTCGGAAAATTCCACATCAATAACATTTTCATCGCAAAGCCGCTTGCAGGCTTCGGGATTTTCTGTAAGGAACTCTACCACACGGCTCTGCTTCATCTCCCTCAGACGGCGCTGTATCGTGTAAGGATTATGGTCGCACTCGTCGAGAAATTCCTGAGTACAGTAACAGCCATATTTCCTGATACACGGCAGAACTTCCTTTGTAACCCAACGCTTGAATGTCTTTGCGGCAGGAAGCCGTGAGCCGAATATAAGACTGTACAAATCTGCTTCCCTGATGTAGTTCATCACGATAGTCTTGTTCTTGTTCTGAGGATGAGTAACTGTGAGCTTTACGGGAGCGTCGCAGTGGTCGATTATAGCCTTTCTCGGATTGTGATAACCAAGAATTTTTGCACTTGCAGACGCAGGAAAGAAAAGCTCACCCTGCACCTCAACGCTCTCCAGCAGACCGAACTCGGTGTACTGAAAAGGACTTGCTTCGGTTGAAATCATTTCACTAAAATTCATTTTTAACCTCCGTTCATTTACGACTATTGCTTATTCAGAACGTTCCGATGATTTAATTGTAGCACGGAAATGAGCAGAAGTCACTACCAAAAGACTCCCACTTAACTCCCAATTTACTCCCACTTTTCAGCGGTTCTGTTCTGATTTTTCATTTTCAAAACGTTTTGATATTTTCATTATAGCATACGGATTTTCAAAAGTCAGTACCAGAAGTGTTCCATTTTTGTCCCGATTTTTTCTCAAAAAAGTCTCAGAAAAGTCTCACGGTGAAGTTGGCGACTCGATTTGTTACGCACCTATGATTAAAAAAATTGCCGTTGTGTTTTTATCGCACAACGGTTTTTTCATTATCCTCTATCCTCGGCAGTATTGCCGATTTCATTCAAGGGGTTTGGGTTCTCCCAACAAGTTTTTGCGGTTGTCTGCACTGACGATTTTCGGAGAAAATAGGGGAGTGTATAGACAAGTGCTATGCTTGCTGTCAACGAAGTTGCAGAATGCATAGCTCGCAAAAAATGACTTTGTGGCTACAAAGGCGATGCTTGCTGTCAACGGGAACTTAAGATTAAGTTTGATTACTTTTTTCAAGAATGCTCTGTCAGAAATGTTGTGTTTCAGGCACGATTGTGATATAATGAATTCAGATAATTTGTAGGAGGATATCCCTATGACCAACCGTATTATTACTGATATTTCAGATTACATATTTGTTCACGATGAGCCGCAAAAAGTAGACGCAATTTTTCTTCCCGGCGGTTCTCATCCCGAACAGCCTGAATATGCAGCGGAGCTGTATCACAAAGGATTGACGAAGTGGCTTATTCCGTCAGGCGGCATAAGTGTTAAGACAGATAAGTGGCACGGTGTCCGTTCCAAGGCGGAAATATATAACGGCGATTATCATTCCGACTGCGAATTTTTCACAGATGCGTTAATAAAAAACGGTGTACCTATGTCTGCAATTGTTCAAGAAAACAAATCGGGACATACCCGTGATAACGCTTTTCCCTCACGCAAGGCTGTTGATGAAAAAGGTATAGAAATTAAAACTGCTATCATTGTCTGTAAGGCTTTTCACGCCCGCCGTTGCTTAATGCTTTATCAGATGGCATTTCCCAATGTTGATATTAAGGTTTGTCCTGTGCATTGCTACAACATAACAAAAGAAAACTGGTATCAGACCGAATACGGAACAGACAGAGTTTTAGGCGAGCTTGCACGCTGTGGAAATCAGTTTGTCGGGGATATAAAGGATTATCTTACTGCTCAGGAGGTATATCGTGACTAATATCAAGTGGTTATTTTTTGACGTAGGCTCAACACTGATTGATGAGACCGAGTGCTATAATCATCGTATCAGAGATGCTATTGAAGGTACAGATATTACCTTTGAGCAATTCACCGAAAAACGTACATTTTTCGCAAAGCAAAATCTGAAAGGTGATATTGAAGCTCTGAAATTCTTCGGGCTTACCAAAACTCCTTGGCATTTTGAAGATGAAAAGCCTTATGAAGATGCTGAACACGTCCTCAGAACTCTTTATGATAAGGGATATAACATCGGAGTAATAGCAAATCAATCGTTGGGAACAGAAAAGCGCCTTGAAGGCTGGGAACTTATGAAGTACATAAAGCTTGTTGTGGCTTCTGCCGAAGAAGGCGTTGCAAAACCAGACAGTGAAATCTTTCTGAGGGCATTAAGCCGTGCAGACTGTCTCCCCGAAAACGCTGTTATGATTGGCGACAGAATAGACAATGATATTGAGCCTGCTAACAAGCTCGGAATGAAAACAATATGGGTTAAGCAAGGTTTTGCTGTCTATCAAAAGCCTATGAATGAATTTCAGCAGGCAGATTATGCTGTGGATAGGTTGCAGGATATTTTGGAGGTGCTTTGATGTTCTACCACGCTTCTTCTGTAAAAGGCATAAAAACACTTGAGCCGAGAATTTCAAACCACGATATTCCCTTGATTTACTTCTCCGAAAAAAGGGAAAACGTCCTTGTATATCTAAGTAACGCTGTTGAAAAATTCTGCAAGGAAACGGGTTTTAACTATTCGGGTGTATGGCATAAATGGGCAAGCTACGGATTTGATAATGACGGCATTCTTACTTTAGATGAGTATTATCCCAATGCTTTGATTGACACATATAAAGGTGTGTCAGGATATATTTATTATGCCGAAAGCGTCAATAATTCGGGTGATACAATAAACGTTCCTTATGCGGTTATTTCAAGAGAAAAGGTTAATGTTTCAGGTTGCGAATTCGTTGAAGATGCTTATAGTGAAATAATCAAAGCTGAAGAAAACGGTCTTGTCAGAATTACACGCTATGAACAGTTAAGCGACGCTAAACTTAAATGGATTTCCGATAGTATGAAGCAAGAATATGAAATGTCAGCAGACCACCCAGAATACAGATATTTCATTGAAAATAAGTTTGGAATAAAAATATAACGAGGTTAAATATATGGCAGCACAAGTTTACACATTCAAAATTACATACGCAGACTGCGACAACAGAATATGGCGAACAGCCGCTGTTTCGTCAAATTTCACCCTTGCCGAACTTGGTTATATGGTGCTTGCTACATTTGACACGATGGCGTATCATCTGTTTGAAATGAAATTCAAGGGAACGACATATTTTCTTATCGAGGAAGATTTTGAGGACTTGCCCAATTACGATAACGAGAGATACGACTTGCTCGGAGCTTATAAAATCGGAATGCTTGGTCTGAACGTGGGCAATACTATCGAAATGACATACGATTTAGGCTGTTGCCAGGTGTTTGATATAGAGCTTCTTGAAATAAGCGATATGCCGAAAGGACACGGACGTGCTTATCCGAAAATTCTTGACGGTGCAGGTCGTGGAATTGTTGATGATATGTCAGCATCTGAACTCCTTGAAGCAATTAAGAAAACCGATGAGGACGGACATTCCGAGATTTATTATTCGAGTGATGGATTTGAGGACGTGCCCGAATGGGATTATAGGAATTATCTGATTGATTGTGATAATGGCTTGCTTAAAGGTATAATCGACCGAATTCGTGATGGGTATGAGAATTATGAGGAATAGCTTGTAAACGTAATATACCGTTTTGTTACGCATCTTCGAGAAGTTCTTCTAAAAAAGTTATTGACTCTAAACCATACTTGAAGCTTATAATATGCACATAAGGTACCTTAAATCTATATTTGGAGGAAGCATCAATGAAAATCGGAGAATTTGCAGCAGCTTGCGGCTTGCCGATTTCCGTACTGCGTTATTATGACAACTGTGAATTGCTGAAGCCTGTTTACGTTGACCGTTTTACAGGATACAGGCATTATTCAAAAAAAACAGATTGCAGTTTGTAAGCGTATCGGCGAATTAAAAGAAGCGGGATTTTCTCTTGCTCAAATCAAACAGATTATTTCAGGAAGCCTTACTGAAAAGGATATGCAAATTATTTTTGAAAGCAAGAAAAACCAGCTTAACGAGGTTATCCGTAGTCTTGATGTACTCCGTGAAAAAAATTCAGGAGGAACTTTTATGACAACAGAAAAATTTGAAGCTTTACACGAAAACGTACATTTACCCTTTGAAAATGATGAAAGAATCATCGGAAAATGGGAAATTCTCGGAGAGTACAATAATCGTACTGAATACGAACTTAACAATAAGCTTTCAGCATCTGGAATAGGAAATAAAAAACGTGAAATATATTTTCTCCCCAATGGTGAGTGGTATTGGTGTTACTCGTGGATAAAAGGTAAACTGCTTATAGATAATGGTGAAAGCTCCTATGTAAATGAGTATTCGCTCGAAAAGCAGTCGGATGAACTTTATATGTTTGTCAATCTCAAATCCTATGACTATCTGCAAAGCGGTTTAACAACACTGCTTGTGCTTCGTCAGCTTGACAGAGAGCATTATACTGCATCTGAACTTGCCCCAAAGGATAATATCGATATTCCGTTTGTAAATGACGAAACAGTTGTTGGTAAATGGAAAGCTATCGGTTTTGTAGTGCGCAAAGAAGATTTCTCTCCCGAAGCAAAATCTTGTTTTGAGCCATATTTTAAGGAAATAGAGTTTTCAGCAAACGGTGAATGTATCAGTGTTTACAGGGATGAAATCATAAGCAGCAGAGATATGCAGGAATGGACAAAGGGCTACGTTCTCAGAAAATGGAACAACAGTGCCTGTGCTTACGAAGTAAAAAATATCAATGGCATAGAATATCTGTTCATTGAGTGGAAAAGCGGTGATTATCGCTGGGGCGGATTTGACACATACTACTATGTTTTTGAAAGAACAATTTAATGTAATTCGATACAATACCGCTTTGTTACGCATCTGTTTTATACGATAGAGCAATTGTTGTATATATTCTGACAAAGCTAACCACGCCTTTGTTACTTTCGCGAAAGTAACGCAAAGATACTTACGACATCAGAAGCTATCATAAGTCTTTGCGCTCTTCGAGGATATGAGGCAATACCGCCTCAAAAAAAGGACGAATCTGGGGAGAAAAATGATATTTTTTAGCCTTGTACGGCTCAGTAAACAGCAAGGGAATACAGGTTATCCTTTAAGGCTCTTACAGCGTTAAACAGGCTGTTTTTCACTTGATTTTATCAGCTCTTAAGCTGTAAAAGCGAGCAGATTTTTCGATAGAAATTACGGAAATGATATGCGATATGCTCAGAATATTTCCTGAGAGAAAAATGTGTGTTTTAACATGGCAGAGCGTAATTACCACAAAAGTAAAATCCCACTGTATCTCGTTTGATACGGTGGGATTTCTCATATCCGCTGTAATTAGTCTTAGCCTTGTTTTTTCAAAACTTCTATATGACTACCCGACTAATGACCGGGGCGTTATTTTTTTCAGATTATAGATCAGCCGTCCAGATCTCCGCCGACAGCGTCCCAGATAGCATCTGTAATAGAGTGTATCGTATCTTTTGTATCGTCGTCAGCATCGTCGCCTGCGCAGACATCGAACAGATCCTGCGTCAGCGTTTTCAGTCCGTCGAGGATCGGCGAATCCGAATCCGACGGGAATGCTATTTCTGAAAGCTTTTTGACCATGTCTATCAGAAGCTTTATCATTTCCGCAGTCGATTCCGCACGCGCATTGTTATCGTCACTCATGCAGTAATCAAAGAGAATATCAAGCATCTGTGCACGATAGCCCACTATTTCTGCCAGATCCTTTGCCGCCGAGTAAAGCTGCATACCGCCTACAAATACCGCAGCAGGGCCGCATCCGCTTGCCGCCGAAAGTGTTTCCGCCGCAGGTACAAATTCATATGCGATTGAGAAATCCAGCAAATAGTAGAACAATGACTGAACAGTTGCAAAGGACGAAGCGAATATGCTGTCAAAATCAATATTGCAATTGCTGAGGTCAATGTCAACGGTGCCTGAACCGCCGTTCATTCCGCCCGAGATCTTAAACACGAAGCTGTTGTAATCAGACAGATCACCGATGATATAGCCTGTACCGCTCCAATCGTTGATGGTGGTACGCTGGTTCGGGATAATGACTGATAAGCCGTTTGCCACAGCATTTCTTATCTCGGTCTCTTCCTCACCCGTCAGGTCGATATCCGCCAGCGCCTCGTCAATGTTGCTGCTGTTGATATACAACAGCTCTGCGCCGTCCTCTATTGCCTTATCAAATATCGAAGCCGTTGACGCGCCATCTGTCTTGAGAAGATGCTCCCAGAGCCAGCCCTCGTAATATGATTCCATATATGAAGTCTGGAACATATAATCGTTTCTTGCCGACGTATCTCCGACTCTGCTGAATGAATAGCAGTTGTTGTATGCAACGTCTACCTGGAATCTTCCCGGAATAACGTCAGTTGTCGCATATCCGGTGATAGTATCTTCATAGCTGCGGATATTATAGCTGGTCATAAGCATCTTTGTATCGTGACCGACTTCAATGTCCTTCATACTCGAATACATATTGCCGTAAAGGTCACAGTAAAGGAAGTAGTATTTTCCGGCAAAATCGAGATATGAGCCGATTTTCGCCTCGTCATAGTAGTTCGTTCCGTCCGGAGCATTTTCACCTGTTCCGTCAAATGTCGGATTGGCAGGGTCGGTCATATCAATGCCGTTGCTCTCCGCAGCTCCGTAAAGAGAATCGTAATACTGACTTGATGTAATTCCTCCCGTATCGAATACCATTGCATAGGTGCTTCCGATCGTTATTTCGTCGTTCCACTGGGATTTGCGTCCGTTTGAGGTAATAGCTGTTACCAGCGTACATTTTTCGCCGAGACGCCATGCGGAGTTATGCAGCAGGTAGTACTCCATATCAGAGTCTATCATATACTCGTTCAGAGCGTCAGAATATTCGCTGTAGCTGAACTCATCCGCCAGTTCGCCGTCAATGTACAGCGCAGGCAGGAACGCATTGTCATAAATAGCCTGCTTGCCCATTTCAAAGATCGTTCCGCCGCCTGTATCGCCCTTGAACTGAAGCGTCATTCTCTTGTTGTAAACGTCGCTGATCTTGTATGTTCCAAGGTTTGTGCTGCTGTAGCCGTTTCCTATCGCAAACTGGACAGTATCGGACTGAGCCATGGATATTTCGTTGAACACAGCGAACGAATCTTCCGCGAACGCATACTGGAGAGAATCAGGAAGTCTTGTAAACTCCTTCTGAACAGTCTGACGGCCGTATGCGTATTCCGCATCCTGAGTATATGCAACTGTGTGATTGAACATATCCTCGATCGCCGTGCTGCCTGTTGCAGCGCTTATCTCCGGAGCGGCAGCTTCCAACTCGCTCATCACATCCGCAAACGGACTTGCAGCGATCTGCTCTTTCTGAGCGCCGATATTCAGCGTTTTTGTTTCGGCAGGAGCAAGCTCCACTGTGCTGATCTCCGAATCCTTGATAGTCGTATCCAGATTTACCCATACGCCCAGATCTTTGAGGATCTCGTCGGTCTCGCCGATCTCGCTTGCCGGAACGTAGACCTGAACGAAAACTTCTTCTATGTTCACGAACCGGCTGCCGTCCGCCGCTGTAGCAAGATTTGCATTCTTTCCTGCGCTGGCAAGCATATTCGCGGCATATTCAAAATCGTCCATTGTCATAAGGCTCTTCGTCTGCTCTGCCGAGAGCGCGATCTTAGCCTGCGCATATCTCGCAGGGTAGCCCTTTTCTCTTAACAGACCGATAAGGAGACTTGCCTGGTCGAAGTCGTTTCCTTTTTTCAGCTCATAAGCGCCGACTGCGCCTCGTCTGGAGTTAGTATACGCCTCGAAATCAATGTTATTGTATACAAATTCGTATATTTCGGCAGGAGAATCAAGACCTGCCGCGATCTCTTTCAGCTCGTCGCTGAGCTGGGTCTCGGCAGTCTGCTTCATAGCCTCCTGCATTTCCTCGGATTCGATCTCCGTCTCGTAAGTTCCGGAAACCTGTACATTAAAGATAGTCTCGGTCTGGTAGCCGTCATTATCCTTGCCGACAGCCTTTAAGGTGTAATCGCCGGTCTCCTCCAGTGCAAAGTCAGCCTGGAATTTTCCGTCTCCCAGTGAGGTGAGCAGATCTGAAAGATCGGTATTGCCCATCCACAATTCAACCTTGTCAAAGGGCACTTCGTCCTTTGGCGATATAACGACTGTGATCTTTTCAGCCGGCTTTACAACGGCAGGAGCTTCAACCTGGAGCTTATGATTCTCCGTGTTTCTGTAGACGTTCAGGACGCCCTCCTGCTGAATATAATTTCCCGACTCATCCTCAGCCTTTACCGTTATTTTCAGTTCGCCAACCGCATCGGGAGTGAATACGTACTCGCCTGCCGCCGCTGTTTCCTCCAGAACGGTATCGTTCACCTTGACTGTAAGGATAACCTTTCCGCTGTCATCGGAAGCCTTTACCGTAAGCTTTACTTCGTCTCCCACGCGGATGATCTCGGGCATTACCGTGATCTCCTCGATAACGGGACAGATTATATCGTCCGTTGAGGATACGAAGAAATCAACGCTTGCCGGCTCTGATCTGTTGCCTGCTGCGTCATACGCATAGACAGTCACCTTGTGTTCACCGGGCTCAATAGTCTCGGGCAGCGTAAATCTGCCGGATTCCATATCGTAGGTTATGCCTCTGCCGTCCATATCAGCCGTAACTCTTGTTACGCCCACATTGTCCGTATATTCGCAAGTAATTTCCGGAGTCTCGCTCTTGGCATAAGTCGTCTTATCGGACTTCACCGAGATCACCGGAGCTTCCGTATCTCTTACATTAACCGTGCAGTATGTTTCGGTTTTGTTGCCGAAAATATCTTCTGCCTGAACATTAAGCCGATATTGTCCCGCCGGAGCGTCCTTTATCGTCCACTTAAAGCTGCCGTTGTTCGTTTCAACAGGCTCGCCGTCAAAATCGGCGGTTACTGTCTTTAATTCGTAATTATCGGTGACCTCAACGGAAACGACCGGACTTTCTCCCTGGACATAGCCGTTTTTATCGGGAGTGAATTTTACAGCCGGTCTTGTAAGGTCGGAGATGACGACCGTTCTTTCCGCCGATCTCTCATTGCCCGACGTATCCTTTGCAGCGGCGACTATCGTATACTCGGCAATCTGCGAAGAATCAAGCCAATACTTTCCGTCATCATCGGGAGTGATCTCCTTGCCGTTCACCGTTACCGACACAGAATCCACGCCGATGTTGTCGTTGGCGTTTACCGTCAGATAGACGTTCTGAGCCTGATACTCATATCTGCCTGCCACATTTATGCTGACGCTGGGAGGCGTAGTATCTTCGATGATGACCTTTAATCTGGCAGTAGCCGTTCTCTCGTTGCCGGAGGTATCTGTCGCGACTACCTTGAATACCACATACTTTGTTCCGTAAGCGTCTACATTGCTGCCGTCAGAAACGTAATGGAACGTTCCGTCCTCGCCGAGCTGAGCTTCCGCATCGTCAACGAAGAATTTCACATCCTGCACCGCAACATCGTCCTTGACATCGACCGTCACGTCGGTAAAGTCGCCTGCAAGCACCTCATTCTTACTCGTTTTGATATTGATATAAGGACCGTTGGTGTCGGGACGGCAGTTTATCTTCGACTGTACAGTTCTGACGTTGCCCTCGCGGTCTGTTGCCGTCAGAGTAAAGATATAGTCTCCCGTACTCTCCGGAGTGAACACATAACTATGTTCCCTTTCAATTTCCGCCTCGCTGCTGTCAAGGGCGTAGATAGTTGTGATCTCCTCCTCGTCCTCTTTCTGAACTGTAAAAATAAGCTCTTTAAGGCTTGTTTCGTTGTCATAGGCATCAATCTTGATATCCATTGAGTTTCCGAGTATCATGCTCGAACCGCATCTTATGACTGCAAACGGAAGTCCTGCATCCTCGCGAACCTCTACCATGCGCAGCAATTCCGTACGATTTCCGGCTATGTCGCAGGCTTCCGCCCTAAACTCGTACGTACCCGGAGTTTTGTTCCTGAAAACATAAGTCCAGTTTTCCTCGCCCTGCTCCAACTGTACTTCTTCTCCATTGCAGTAAAGCGCAACCTTTTCCAGCACATTTTCATCGGAAGCGGTTATGGTAAAGTTTATGGGATTGCCGGGATATGCCCACCACCTGTCGCTGAATAAGGTTAAAGATGGCGCTCTCTGGTCAAGGATCGTTTTTCTTGTCTCGGAGGTCTTATTTCCATACCAGTCAAATGCCTCGACAATGATATCAGTTTCCACAAGATTATAATTTCTCAGCGGAATGCTTACAAGATAATCGTTTTCCTCGTCGATATAAGCCTGCTCGACGCGATTATACCACGTGTCATTGTAAAGAACTCTGTACCACGCAACCTGCTCCGGATCTTCAAAGCTGATGTTCAGCTCCAGCGGTACTTTGGGGTCGGTAACATATTCCGGAATTTCAGAAACTGTCATCTTTACAGCCTTGAATCCGTCATCTTCACCGCCTGTCTCCTCGGACAGCGATACCTTTGGAGTTACGGATATTTTTACCGCCGTCTCGGTAGTCACGCGTCCGGAGGTAACATATGCCTTAACGGTATATTCGCCCTCTTCCGGGAATACGACAGTCTTTTTCAGCGAACTCTCATCTGAGCCTGACTCAATGCCGCCTCCGAGATCCCACTTTATATCAGTCACGCTGTCTGATTTTCCGTTTATATTCAGCCACAGCGAAACCGGTGATTCCGCCGGAACGTCGTGAGCGCCCTTTATTGCGGCGTTGACGCCCTCTGTCAGCGGCGATGCGTCGACAGTATCCGAATAGACCGTAAGATCGTAAAGAACCGGAGACGCTCCGTCATCGGAAACTTTCATCTCAACTTCGGTACGGACATATCTGCCGCGGAAAGGAAGTTCCCTTTCGCCGTTTTCAACTTTGACTCTGTTTGAGAAATTAACGCCGTCCTCGCTGAAGCTCAGATAAACGTCGATAGCCGAATTTCCATAATAATCGGCATTCCAGCGGACGCTTGTCCAGGGACAGCCGCTCTTTTCGCTGTCAAAGATGCTGCTCACCCATTTGCCGCTGTCGGCATAGCTGTCGTTTCCTACGATAATATCGTCGATATACAGCACGCTGCCCTCGCCGTTTCCGTTGTAGGAGATGAGCTTTGTATCTTTTGTCACCTGAGTATAGCCGCTGCCGTTGATTATTCCCGTGTTAAGAGAAATTCCGAGATCATCTATTGCGCCTATTTCAAAGGAATTATAATTCCAGGTAAGCGTAACTGAACCGTCGGGATTATTTACCATGCTGTCGGGAGCTTTTTTTATAGCTCCTATCCATTCCGCATTGACTACCGTGGTCGTAAATGTAACGTTTCTTGCGGCGAGATTATAAATATTATCCGCCATATTAAGAAGAAATCTGCTTATCGCCTCGGCATCGGGGCACAGCTTATATGCACCCTTCGTATCTATTGCGACCTGCTGCATGATCTTCGTTTCGTCATAATAAATTGAAAACGGATTTATTTCAAAGGAATAGATCTTGGTTCCGTTTTCCTTTGCGGCGGCAGCCATATCCAGAGCTACCTGGTCGTCGGCGCTGTTGACGCCGTTTTCGCCGTCGGCAAGCAGGAATATGTATTTGTCGCGGTTCGCGCTTTCTTCGTCGAACATCTCCTCCATGGCGATCCTCAGACCGCTTCCGATGTCGCTGCTGCCATCCAGAGCATATTTTTCGATCGCCGCAATAAGAGTCTCTTTATCGGAGGTAAGCGGCGTGTATATTCTTCCGAGACCGGTGATTCCCAGGCGGTCGTTGGGGCCCATGGATTCAATTATCTGCAAGGCGGATTCCTTGATCGTAGGTATCATATCCCATACGCTTCCGGAATTGTCTATAGCCAGAATAACGTCATTTCCGACTCCGGTAGTAAGCTGACCGTAGCCCTCAAGCTCAAAATCCAGATCGAGCTTGTCGCCGCTGAAATTGACAGAGTTCTTGCTTTGTCCGGCTTTTACGGCTATTCCGCTTTCATTTCCGAGAGAATAAACCTTCGGCTGGGGAGCTGAGGCATTTTTCTCAGGTGCAAGCTTAAGCTCGTCATCCGAGCCGTTCATGCTGTCAAAACTGCCGCTGCCAAAATCCTCCGTACTGGTGTAGTGTACAACGGGGCCGTCGGAAACAGTTATCTTCACCGTATCGTGGGTGATCCTGTTGCCCAATGACGCGGTAAGCGTGACATTGTATTCTCCGGCTTCGGAGAAGATAAGCGTCGGAGCAAGCGTATTTTCCTCCGAGATAGTCACATATTCCGCCTGAGAGGCAGGAACGCTGTATACAGTCTCAGCGTTCGGCTCTGACACAAAACCGCTGAGAATGACGCTTTCGTTCTTGCCGACAGTTATCGTGCCGGTTGTATGAGCGCGGCAGCTAAGACCAAAGAGATCCCTGTACTCCACGGCAAGGGAAGTTCCGTTGATCTCGATGCTGTCAGCATATATCGCACCGACAAGGTCGATATCCTTTGCATTTATCCTGACTTTTCCTTTCGGTGCGTAGATAACTCCCGTGAAATCCAGGTCGGCGGCGTCAATTGTGATATCTCCCGTTTCCGACATGATAACTGCCTGTTTCAGCTCGTCGTTTTCAGCAATGCTCATGTCAATATCGCCGGAAGCTGATATTGTTCCCGATGACCTCAGTTCAGCGTGGCTGATGCAGAGACTGCCGCTTACATATATGGAATTTTCAGCAAGATCGAGCGATCCGTTGCCGATCACCGTATCGCTGTCATATGTGATATCATATGCCTCGGCTGTGTTAATAAAATCGGCGTAATCGGGAAGTTCACATTCCTGACCGCTGCTTTCCGAAGCCTCCACTCCCGACACATAGTAATTATCGGCATTTCCGGTATATGAAACTGCTTCGCCGGAAAAGATACCGCCGTTTACGCTGACGCTTTTTTCGTTGAGCTTCATTGAATTTCTTGCATACAGAGCGATAAGGCTGCTGTCGATCTGCAATGTCTCCTCCGCCTCCGCAAACGACTGTATCAGGGTCGCAGCCGGCAGATAGGCGGCTGTCGTCGTAAGAGCCAGGGCAGACGCCGTTATTCTCGCAAAGAGCTTATTCATTTTCGTCCGACCTCCTCTTCCTCGTAAGAACTGCCGCCGTCATGGATACGACTCCGGCAGCAGCAAACAAATAGCCTGCCGTATCGCCTGTTTTCGGTGAATTTCCGGCAGCCGGCTTTTCATTGGGATCTTCGCTGTAAAGACCGTATTTCGTGGAGCAGATGAGAGTTTCTCCGCTTGTCAGCGTTCTGTCAGTCCATGTGACCGCAGCCGCGTTGTCGGAGATCATCTCCGAGGGAGAATAGCTGAAACGGCTGTTGTACAGGTTCTCCCAGTCGGCGATATCAAATCTGTCCGGAGCTGCGCCGCTGTCGGAAACGATGCCGTAAGCCGAGATATTTCCCTTATCGTCGTGAATGTACCAGTCTTTCGGTATCGAGTCGCCGGTAAAGCTTGTCTCCTCCTGATATTCGGCTTTTCCAACGATGATCGCATCGCTTTCGGAATCGGCTATAGTCGGATCTATAACGGCTCTGACTGTCAGCATTGCGTTATCCTCATTTTTGTTTACGGCTGAATATTCTATTTTCAGCATATCGTTTTTGATGGTATTACCCTGTGCAAAGGACAGGGTCTGCGTGATCTCGACTCCGCCGAAATTTTTTACGGTAACGACGCTGTTGTCCGTCGAGTATAGTTCCCTGACTGTCTCGCCCTCGCTGAACAGGCAGACATTGCCGTTCACGCTTATCTGGGCAAAGGACGAGAAAAACTGGGCGTAGGTGATAGCCTCCTGGGAGCTTCCTGTGTTCCTGAAGAGCTGATATGCGCCGTAGCCTGATTCTTCGGCGTTATCCTGAACCTGAAGCACGAGGTGATCGTTGCTGATGTTCACACCGTAGGAATCGAGCGGCTTTAACATAACTGCCGCAGATATAAAGCTGCATACCGAAACTGCTGTCAGGACAGCCGAAACCTTATTGGAACGCAGTTTTTTCATTGTAATTCCTCCTTCTCCTAATAATGGCAGATATAACTGCAAGTATAACTTGTGGTAAATCGTACAGGGAATTGTGCTTTTCAATACATATGGTAAAATGATTTATTTTATCTGCATTTTAATTATACATGAATATGTTAGCATTGTCAAGGGAAAAATTCAGGGTTTTCAAAGGGACGGAGTCCCATATCGACCGCAGGTCGACAACACCGGGTTTCCAAAGGGACAATGTCCCTTTGGCAGAGTCCAGCGGCAGCGCCTCTGGCAGGGTTTGGGGCAGCGCCCCAAGGTCGACCGCAGGTCGACGTTTACTTTAGGCGCCCTGCAAGGGGTGAATCCGAAAACAGTCCAGTGGACTGTTTTTGGAGAG
>JAGBGT010000088.1 GCA_017935865.1 Ruminococcus sp.
CGACCTTGGGGCGCTGCCCCAAACCCTGCCAGAGGCGCTGCCTCTGGACTCTGCAAAAGGGTCATTGCCCCTTTGGAAACCCGATGTTTATCGGCCTCCGGTCGACATGGGACTCCGTCCCATACCCTGCGCCCGATCTTTTTATTTGCCCTAATGTAAAATCCATGTAAAAAATACAGAAATGGACTTGCTTTTTCTTCATTTTGCTTTATAATAGTTAATGGAGTATTATTCACATCACACTACTTAGGGCAAGGAGCATAACCATGGACAAATTTTCCATATTCAACATCTTTACCATGTTGGGCGGTCTCGCATTTTTCCTCTACGGCATGAACGTCATGTCAACCGGACTTGAAAAACTCGCCGGCGGAAAAATGGAGATCGCGCTGAAAAAAATGACATCAAACCGATTTATGGCGGTCATTCTGGGTCTGGTCATCACCGTCGCCATTCAGTCGTCCTCTGCAATGAGCGTAATGATCGTCGGATTTGTAAATTCCGGGCTGATGGCGCTTGTCGATACCGTCGCAGTCATCTTCGGCTCGAATATCGGCACGACCTTTACAGTATGGCTGCTCTGCCTAAACGACATCGGCGAAAGCAGCGGCGACGGCTTCGCAAGTTTCCTCATGCGGATGCTGAAACCGGAATCATTCTCTCCCCTCCTCGCTCTTATCGGCATAATCATGATAATGGGCTGCAAAAAGGCGAAGCGAAAGGACCTGGGACGCATTCTTGTGGGATTCGCCGTTCTTATGACCGGTATGAGCCTTATGGGAGGCGCTGTAGAACCGCTGGAAAGCGACCCTAAATTCCGGGATATGCTGACGGCTTTCAACAACCCATTTTTGGGACTTATTGTGGGTGCAGTATTCACCGGCATTATTCAGAGTTCTGCCGGAGCTATCGGCGTTCTTATGACTTTCTCCCACGGTGGAGCGCTGACCCTGAGCATGGCTTTCCCCATTATACTTGGCTGCAACATCGGTACTTGCGTAACTGCCCTTATCTCATGCATCGGCGTAAATAAAGACGCTAAACGCGTGGGTATCATAAATATAGCTATTAATACTATCGGCTCGTTGATCGTACTGCCGGCTTCGCTGCTTCTTAGCTATCTGAATATAGGCGGTTTCGGAGATCTTATGAATCAGCCTACAGGCAGCCTGGGAATAGCCATTGCACATACCACATTCAACGTACTGATACTTATTATTCTCATGCCTTTCACTAAGCAGATAGTTAAGCTGTCACACCTTATCGTAAGGGATAAGCAGGGCGAGACCGAGAAGAAAGACGTTTTTGCGGCTCTGGACTCCAGATTTTTTGCTACTCCCAGCGTGGCAGTTGAAGCTTGCCGCGGAGTGACGATCGACATGGCGAAGAGAACGAAAAACGCGATAGACGACGCTCTGGAGCTGCTGGTAAAGGGCTACAGCGAGGAAAAGGTCAAGGACGTTATCGAGTCCGAGGACCTTATCGACAAGTACGAGGATAAGATCAACAGCTATCTGGTGCGGCTTTCCAAGAACAGCATCACCGGAAGAGACAGCCGTACAACCTCCAAGATGATGCACTGTGTAGGCAATTTCGAGCGTATCTCCGACCATGCAGTAAATCTTATCGAGTCCGTACAGGAGATGCAGGGCAAGGGAATAACCTTCTCCAATGAATGCGTCAACGAGATACTTGTTATTTCCGACGCTGTACGGGAGAATATCTCCACGGCATTCGATGCCTATACCAAGGACGACCTCTCTGAGGCGCACAGAGTCGAGCCTCTTGAAGAGGTGGTGGACAATCTGAGCACGGAGCTGAAAAACCGTCACATCAGACGTCTCCAGAACGACGAATGTACCGTTGAACTGGGATATATTTTCCAGGATATACTTACTAATCTGGAGCGTATTTCCGACCATTGCTCCAACATCGCCGGATGCCTTATCGAGACCGATGAAAAAACGAATATCCACGCATATCTGGACGATATGAAAAAGAACGACGAGACTTTCCGCCAAGAGTTCAAGCAGTACACGGAGCAGTATTTCTCCAGACTGCCGCAGTAAAAATAATATCGGGATCCCGGAGAGACAATGTTCCCTCCGGGATCCCGGTTTGTTTTTAGCGAAACACCTGTGTCAATAAGGAAGCGTAAATTCTGCGACCCTCCAGCCGTCGCCGGAGTCTACTATGACAAAATCCCGGTCAACGGAATACGGCTCTTCTCCGAGGTCTGTTCCGTCGTAGAGATCAGTAACCGTCATCACGACCCTGCCCTCCGTTTTTTCCCGGATATCCACTATTTCCGAACGGGAGTAAAAAATATCCGAACCCCGCGCGCCGTTAAGGCAGTACACCCTGCCGTTTTCCTCCAGAAAAAGCTCGTCCAGGTGATCTGCGTATTCCTCCGCAAAAATTTTGTGATATTCCCGGTAAACGTCGTCCATAGAGCCGATGCCCTCCTCGGTAACAAGGTAAAACCGCCAGCCCATGCCGTTTTCAACATAATTGGCAGTGTCGAGGGCAAAAGGCGAGCCTACCGTAAAACTCCACTCCGTCTCGCAGGCAGACCGGTACAGGCTCTCCGCCGTTTCAAGTATCTCCTGATCGGTAAGCTCTCCGGATGCCTGGGAATCCTCCTGAGAGCCGGGGGCTTTCGTGCTCTCCTCCGCCGAAGCAGTCGCTTTTTCCTCTGCCGCCGTTGTGATCTCCGCTGTCGTCCCCCCGGAAGATGTCGTCTCCCCCGTTGAGTCATCCGCGCTGTCCTGCACATTTTCGATTGCCGGCGTATTGTCCGGCTCCGGCACAGACTCCGGCTGCTTTTTCTCTCCGCAGCCTGCCAGCGCCAGGATAAGCGCCGCCATGACCGCAGCAGTTGTTTTCCTCATATTCTCCTCCTGTTACTCATCGTCATCGAGAACGAAATCCACCGTTCCCTCGCTTACGTTTACGGCGGCGCAGAGCACCTGCACCGTGTCTCCGAGGCGGTATGACACGCCGCTGAATTTCTCCGTCAGCGCAACCGGCTCGGTGTAGTCGTATTCGCCCTCCGGCAAAGTGCGGATGTGGACAAGTCCCTCTACGGAATTGGGCAACTCCGCATAAAATCCGAACTCCGTGACGCCGGAGATCTTCGCTGTAAAGCTTTCGCCGATGTGCTGCTTCATATATTCCGCCTTATAGACGTCCTCGCAGCTACGCTCCACCGTAACTGCGCGAACCTCCGCTGCGGAAGAGGTCTCCGCCGCCTTGACCGCAAATCCGCCGTAGCGCTTTTCCAGCCATGTCTCGTTATATCCGGCGAGAACGTCAGTTATGATGCGATGAATGGCAAGGTCGGGATATCGGCGTATCGGCGACGTAAAATGGGCATAATCCGCCAGCACCAGCCCGAAATGTCCCAGCGGCTCTTCGGAATACTTCGCCTTTGCCATGGAGCGGAGAACCATCATATTCACAGCCTCGAACTTCTCCGTTCCCCGGACGCCCTCCAGGATAGCCGCCGCGTGGGATGGCTTGAACTCGTTAAAATGGGGATATTCCACATTCAGTTGAGTTAGCAGCCGGCAGAGATTTTCCGTTTTCTCCTCCGGCGGAGTCTCGTGGATACGGTAAACAAAGGGGATCTTCCGCTCTCTTGCCAGCTTAGCCGCCGCCTCGTTGGCGCAGAGCATGAACTCCTCGATAATTCTCTCGGACTTTCCGCGCTCCCTTGGAACAACGTCCCTGCACACGCCGTCGCTGTCGATGATAAGCTTGCTCTCGGTAGTTTCCAGCTCCGGAGCATGGCGGCGCTTTTTCCGCTCGATGAGAATATCCGCAAGCTCCTCCATAACCGGGATAGCTTCGGAAACGCAGCTATATTTCGCCGTTATCTCCTCGTCGGCAGCGCCGTCCATAATGGCGTTTATCTCTGAATACACGCCCTTTACCCGGGAACGTATGACCGTCTTTGCAAAGCGGAACGCGGTCATTCCGCCCTCTTTATCCAGTTCCATGATCGCAGAAAGGGCAAGCCTGTCCTCCCCCGGATTGAGTGAGCATATGCCGTTGGAAAGCTCCTTTGGCAGCATTGGAATGACTTTATCCGCATAGTAGACGCTTGTACCCCGGCGCATAGCCTCCTTGTCCAGAGCGCTGTTGCCCTTGACATAGTGGGAGACGTCGGCGATATGGACTCCCAGCCGGTAGCCCATTTCCGTCCGCTCAACTGAGACGGCGTCGTCGATATCCTTGGTATCCGCGCCGTCAATGGTGAAAATGTCCATATGGCGCAGATCCTGCCGGTTGTTGAAGCTGTACTCCTGCACGCCGCCCTCGGCGATCTTCCGCGCCTCTTTCATGGATTCCGCCGAAAATTCCGTCTCGATGCCATGTGACGCAAGAATAGCCTCCGCGCACGCCGAAGCAAGCTCGCTGCTGCCGAAAACCGAAATGATGCGGACTTTGTGCTCCGCGTGACGTCTGCCGCGGAAAACTATCTCCGCCAGAACCTTGTCGCCCTCCGCAAAGGGCACGCTTTCGTCTCTGACGATCACCATGTGATTCCGGGAGGCTATGTCCGGGACGAGGAAGAGACCGCCGTCTGCAAACTCTATCCTGCCTGTCAGCTCCGTGCTGCCGAAGCTGAGAATGTCCTCGACCTCGCCCTCCGGCTCTCCGGAACGGGAGGGAATATCGGCGACGAGCACCTTGTCCCCGGGCATTGCGCCAAGCATACACTTTCCCGGAATGAAATATTCCGTGCCGTCCTCTGTGAGCGCAAAGCCGAAGGTGCGGCTGAGACGTGTTATCTCCGCCTTTTTCAGTCCCAGGGAGGAGCAGAGAGCGACCTTCATGCCCTTGCGGACGGTGACGACTCCCTCGTCGCGCAGCTCGCCGAATGCCAGGGCGAAATTCTCCTCCCCGGATTTTTTCGTCCTGCACTTCGCCTGAAGCTCGGAAAGCTGCATAAGCCGCTTGTTGTGGGCTTTCAGAAATGTGACGATCTTATTTTTATAGCTTTCAACGCTTACCTCGGCGCTGTTTTTCTTTTTTGACATATCCAATTATTTTCTCCTTATTCATACTGATCTCCGACCGGCTTGTCGGTAATCCTTACAGATTTATATTATCTTCGGCTAAAAAAACAGCCCCACGACTGCTGTCACGGGGCTTGGGAATTACTTCTTGGTGAAGATCGGAACGATATTGACCGCAAGAGTTACAATAAAGAGAATGATTCCTGCTGTTCTCGTAAGTCTCGCCAGAATAGCTTCCCGGCTTCTGCCTTCATTCTTTCCGTAGAATGAATCCGAGCTTGCGCCCGTAAGAGCCGAGGTCATTCCGTTCTGATCCTTTGACTCCTGTGAAAGACAAAGAACGATGATAAAAATGCAGGTGAGGAGGAGAACCGCTCCTCCGATGATCTCAAGAATGCTCATAATAAAACCTCCGTAAACGCGACATATGACACGGCATCTGCCGTTTATTTCAACTATCCTTTACATTATAACACAATATTCCGTCCAATGCAATAGTTTCGGCATAAAATTCAAGAAATTTTTTCGATGCTTTTTTGTCGATTTTCAACAACTGTTCTATATTCTCCGGAATCTGCATAATCATAAATAATAAATGATAAAAAGGAGAAATCATATGAAAGAAAATAACGAGCCGGTAATTCTCAAGGACAGCAATATCATAATGGAAAATCGCAGAAAGCTCAGTATTTCGGGGATAACCGATGTCGACAGCTTTGACGAAAAGATCATCAGCCTATACACGCAGCGGGGCGAGCTGACTATCAAGGGAAAAGACCTGCATATCGACGCCATGTCCGTGGAAACCGGGGATATGGCTGTGACCGGGGAAATATACGCCCTCATCTACGGCGACAGCGACAAGAAAAAGCCCGTCTCTGCTATCGGCAGACTGTTCAGATGAATGTACCTGAGACCTACTTCTCTGTGGAAGAGGAACTGCTGCTGTTTTTCGCCTCCTGCGCCGCCGGAGCAGTCATCGGGGTGGTGTATGACTGTCTCCGGGCATTCCGGCTTGTGCTGCCCCACAACCGCTTCTTTGTGGCGCTGGAGGACATCGCCATGCTCGTATGCTACGGCATCTTCATTTCCGCCTTTGGCTCTGCGGAGGCTTTAGGCTATATCAGGGGATATTTCATCCTGGGAAATCTGCTTGGATTTGCCCTGTACTACTTTACCCTCGGACGCGTCGTCATGAGGACTATTAGCCGTATCCTTGCCATTTTCCGGGGGATATTCAGGCTTGCGGCAAAGCCTTTCCGGAAGCTCTTCCAAAAGAGAAAAAGATCTGCGGAAAGCTCCGAAAATCGAATTACGCCAGAAACAGGCGATGATTTTTGTTGAATATCACAAAATTTCCGGAAGAAGAGAAAAATATTAAAAATCCTATTGCAAAATGTGCCGGAAATGTTGTATAATAAATAGTGAATAAGAGTGTGCGAAAGATCGGGCACATCCACTAAAAGGAACGTGAATATTTTGTCAGCAAAAGAAAAAAACAAAAAGCCGGACAGCAAAAAGAAAATTAAAAAGCAAAAGTCGAAAAAGTCTCTGTTCAACGGCGTTCTCCTCAGACTTGTGTCGTTTGCGGCGATCATCGGATGCGCTGTGCTCTTCTTTTCCACGGAAAGCGACTGCCGGGAAAAAGAGCGCGAGATCGCGTCCATTCAGGCGCAGATCGACGCCTGCAAAATGGAAAACGAGGAACTTTCTCGTACCCTTGACGGAGACGATCTGTCGGCGTATATCGAGCGTATTGCCCTTGAGGAGCAAGGCTACGCCTACCCCGACGAACGACGTTTCTATGACACGTCGAGGGATTAGGGTACATTGAGCGGTAGTGTCAACACACCCTAAACAGACGAAAAAAATGGGGAGATCCCCGTTATTATAAATTTAAGGAGTTTTTATCTGTATGCAGCTTGAGATTGGAAAAATTTACACCGGCAAAGTAAAGGGAATCGCGCAGTACGGCGCATTCGTGGACATCGAGGGCGGAGGCTCGGGAATGGTACATATTTCTGAGATAGCCAACACTTTCGTCAGCGACATCCGCGAGCACCTGACGGAGGGACAGGAAGTCAAGGTCAAGGTCATCGGCATCAACGAAGCCGGAAAGGTCAGCTTTTCTATAAAAAAAGCCTCAGATGAGCCTGCGCCTGCCGAAAAGAAGCCGTTTAAGAAGCACGACCGTAAGCCGAGACCTAATGTCTGGGAGCCGAAGAAAACCGTCCCCCAGTCGGAAATGACATTTGAGGATATGATGTCTCACTTCAAGCAGTCCAGCGAAGAGCGCATCGGCGACCTCAAAAGAAGCACCGACCGCAAAAACGGCACAAGAAGAAAATAGTCACTGATCCTCCCCTTCCGGCGGAGGATTTTTGATTTCGCCGTTGACATCAATGGCTTATTTTGCTATAATAGATATAGTTATCCATTATTATCCCGAACTTTATGGAGTCTGACATATGAAACGTGATAAATTCAAGAGGCTTATTTCTCTTGCCCTCGCCTTTGTGCTTCTGGCGATACTTACCGGAGCTTTCGCCTTTGTCTGGTACAGATACTACAGCGAAACTATCGTTCTGCCCTACTACAGGCGCGGAAACTGGGTGCTTATCGGCATATACTGTCTGCTGGTGTGGATATTTTTCAAGGCTTACGGCGGATTCAAGGTCGGCTACCTGAAAAAGACGGATATGCTCTATTCCCGGCTGCTCTCCATTACCTGCGTGGACTTTGTATCATATTTTCTCATAAGCCTCATCGGCAGAGATTTTATGCACGTTCCGCCTATGCTGATGCTGACATTCGCGGATTTCGGCTTTATCGCCCTGTGGACTCTTGTCACCGACAGAGTTTACTTTCTCATTTATCCGCCGAGACGGCTTATCATCCTCTACGGCAGCCACCAGGCGGCAAGTCTGGTGCTTAAAATGAGCCGCCGGGTGGACAAGTATATGATCTGCGAATCAATAAGCATAAACGAGGACGCGGACAGGATAAAGGAGCTTATTTTAAAGTACGAGGGCGTTATAATCTGCGATATTCCTGCGGATATGCGCAACGATTTTCTGAAATTCTGCTACCAGAATTCTGTTAGGGCGTATATTGCGCCTAAAATCTCCGATATTATCATAAGAGGCGCTGACGATATACGGCTGTTCGATACACCGCTGCTCCTCAGCCGCAACTACGGTCTGGACTTCGAGCAGCGGATCTTAAAGCGGTCTTTCGACATCGTCTTCTCCCTGGTGACACTGATACTGCTGTCTCCTTTCATGGCGGCGGCAGCGATCGCGGTGAAGCTCCACGACGGCGGCCCTGTGCTCTACAAACAGAAGCGTCTGACGGAAAACGGCAGGGAATTTGACATCTATAAATTCCGCAGCATGGTAGTGGACGCCGAGGCAAACGGCGGCGCTCAGCTTGCTACGGAGGACGATCCGCGCATCACTCCCGTAGGCAGATTTCTGCGGAAAATCCGCATGGACGAACTGCCCCAGCTTCTGAACATCCTGAAAGGCGATATGTCCGTTGTCGGTCCGCGCCCGGAGCGTCCGGAGCTTACGGAGCTTTATAAAAAAGAGATGCCGGAATTTGAATTTCGCCTGAAAGTCAAGGCAGGTCTCACCGGCTATGCCCAGGTCACCGGCGTTTACGACACCCTGCCATATGACAAGTTGAAAATGGACCTGATGTACATTGAGAAATACAGCTTTCGCATGGATATGCAGATAATCCTGATGACCGTGAAAACCATGCTGTTTCCGCCGAAAACAAACGCGGAATCCGGCGAGGGAATACTGTCGGAAAGCGTTTCCGGCGAAAAAAGCACTGAAAAGGAGGAGGGCGAAAAATGAAGATAACCGCAGTTATTATGGCAGGCGGACGTGGAGAGCGCTTTTGGCCGAAAAGCCGGAACAGCCGCCCGAAACAGTTTCTATCCCTGACCTCTGACGGAAAAACGATGATACAGAAGACCGTCGAAAGGATATCCTCCCTGGTGGACGCCGGGGACATCTACATCGTCACCAATGCCGCCTACAAGGGATTCTGCCGGGAACAGCTCCCTGATATACCGGAGGAAAACATCCTCGCCGAGCCTGCTCCCAGAAACACAGCTCCGTGCATCGCCCTTGCCGCGGCGGTCATCGGCAGAAAATACGACGACGCGGTCATGCTGGTTCTGCCCTCAGATCAACTTATAAGATGCCGCGGAATTTTCATCAACACGCTGAAAAAAGCCGTAAAAGCCGCCGAAAACAGCGACGATCTCATAACCATCGGCATCACGCCCTCCTACCCCGAAACAGGCTACGGATATATATGCTGCGGCAGCGAAAAGGGCGATGTATTCGAGGTGGAGGCTTTCAGGGAGAAGCCCGATCTCCCTACTGCGAAAAAATATCTCGCCTCCGGAAACTACCTGTGGAACAGCGGTATGTTCATCTGGCGGCTCGCTACCATAAATGCCAGTCTTAAACGGCTCATGCCGGAGATATACGAGGGCGCGCAGCGTATCGGAGCGGCTTTCGGCAGCCCTGATTCAGACGAGGTTCTGGAGCGGGAGTTTACCGCGTTTCCCTCGGAATCAGTGGATTTCGGCATCATGGAGAAGTCGGAGAATATCTGCACTATCCCCGGCAGCTTCGGCTGGGACGACGTGGGCAGTTGGCTCTCCGTGGAACGGATAAACGACACCGACAGCGACCGGAACTGCATCTCCGGGGACGTTATCACCGAAAACGTCCGCCGCACCACCATATGCGGAGGGAAACGGCTCATCGCGGCTGTAGGCGTCAAGGACGTAATTATAGTCGACACCGACGACGCCCTGCTGGTCTGCGCAAAGGACAGCACCCAGGACGTGAAGCAGATAATCGCAAAGCTCCGCGAAAACGGCAGAGACAATTTGATCTGAAAGAGGTATAATAATGAAAAATGCGCTTATTACCGGAATCACCGGACAGGACGGCTCATATCTTGCAGAGCTGCTCCTGGAAAAAGGATATGAGGTCTACGGCATCTGGCGGAGAAAAGCCAACGTGGACTATGGCAATATCGCCCACCTGAAAGACAAGATCCACCTTATCTACGCCGATATGACCGACCCGGTATCGCTTATTTCGGCAATGCGTATCTCGCAGGCGGACGAGGTGTATAATCTGGCGGCTCAGTCATTCGTGTACGCAAGCTGGGACACACCTGTGGCGACGGCAGACATCAACGCCGTCGGCGTGACGAATATGCTGGAGGCGATCCGCCTTGTAAAGCCGGAGGCGAGGTTCTACCAAGCTTCCACATCGGAAATGTTCGGTCTGGTGCAGGAGACTCCTCAGCGCGAGACTACGCCATTTTATCCCAGAAGTCCATACGGCGTGGCAAAGCTGTACGGTCACTGGATAACCAAAAATTATCGGGAAAGCTACGGTATGTTCGCCTGCTCCGGCATCCTCTTCAATCACGAGAGCGAGCGCCGGGGACTGGAATTTGTCACGCGGAAGATAACCGACGCGGCAGTCCGTATCGCCGCAGGTATGCAGGACTGCGTTGAGCTGGGAAATCTCGACGCAAAACGGGACTGGGGACACTCCCAGGACTACGTCCGCGCCATGTGGCTCATGCTCCAACAGGAACAGCCCGACGACTACGTCATTGCCACAAACGAGACCAGGACTGTCCGGGAATTTGCGGAAACTGCTTTTAGATGCGCCGGAATAGAAATTCAGTGGCAGGGCAGCGGCATTGATGAGATCGGCGTAAACAAGGCAAACGGCAGAACGGTAGTCAGAATCAACGAGAAATTCTTCCGTCCGGCGGAGGTGGAATTTCTGCTGGGAGACCCCTCAAAGGCGGAAAAGGCTCTCGGCTGGAAGCGCGAGATCAGCTTTTCACAGCTTGTGGAGCGAATGGTTGAAAACGACCGCCGGCTGATAACAGGAGAAAACTAAGACAAAATGAATATATCATTTGACGCACTCCCGATACAGGGAGATAAACTGACGGGCATAGGCTGGTGCGAGGTCGGTCAGACCACGGCGATGGCACGGCTTTTCCCGGAAAACAAATACAGCTACAACTGCTTCTGCGGCAGGAACAAAAATGCCTGCGTGGAGCGTATCTCCGCCTTTGCCGGAGACAATATAAAGATACGCACCGCCGATTTTCCCGGCACGGTATACCGCATGACGACCCAGCTCATCCCCGTGCCCTACAGCGGATTCTTCGGCAAAAAGGCGGATATCACCCATTTCTTCAACTACATTGTTCCGCCGGGAGTACACGGAAAAACCGTCGTCACCGTCCACGACATGGTCTGCAAGGCTTTCCCGGAAACCGTCCGCGCCAGAACGCGGCTCATGCTTAGCGCCGGGCTGAAGATCTCCATGAAACGCGCGGATATTATCGTGACGGATTCCGAGTTCTCCAGGTCGGAGATCATCGGATATTACCCGGAGTTCGGCGACAAGCTGCGCGTTGTGCCCTGCGGAGTCGATCTGGAAAAATTCCACCCCTGCGATCAGCCGGAGCGCATCCCGGAGGTGAAAAGCTCTCTCGGCATCGAGGGCGACTACTTCCTCTATGTGGGCACGATAGAGCCGAGGAAAAATCTTGAGCGGCTGATAAACGGCTACTGTATTCTCGCCAGGCACGTGGATGCTCCCCCGAAACTGGTGCTTGCCGGAGCAAAGGGCTGGCTCTGCGACAGCATCTACGCCCGTGTACAGGAGCTTGGACTTGAAAAAAATGTGGTCTTTACAAAATATGTGCCGGCGGAGGACATGAATCCGCTGATGTGCGGCGCTCTTGCCTTTGTTTTCCCCTCGCTGTATGAGGGCTTCGGTATGCCGCCGCTGGAGGCAATGGCGTGCGGAGTTCCGGTGCTCACCACCGATGCGGCGTCACTGCCGGAGGTGACCGGGGACTGCGCGGTGATCTGCCAGCCCTATTCCTCAAAGAGCATAGCAAAGGGGCTGTATCGCCTGTATTCCGACAAAAAACTCCGGGAAAGCCTGAGCGTCCGCGGTCTGGAGCGCGCCAAAACCATGACCTGGGATAAGTCGGCGGAGAAGCTTTACAGCGTCTACAAGGAGCTTTTATAATGAAAAGGCTGAAAGTTTTAGAGGTCAACAAGGCGTATCTGCCACACGTAGGCGGAATCGAAAGCCTTGTCAAGCAGTATTCCGAGGAGCTGGGGCAGTTCGGAGTTCAGGTGCGGACGCTGGTCTGCCGCGACGGCAGAGGGAAAACCGTCCGCGAAAAAATGAACGGCGTGAAACTTACCCGGGCAGGAAGCCTGGGAACTTATTTCTCCTGCCCTCTGTCGCTGAGTTTCATCCGCCTCTTCCGGAAAATGGCGAAAAATGCAGATATCGTACACATAAACGTGCCCTTTCCTCTGGCGGATGCCGCACTGCTGCTGTCCGGCTTCAGGGGGAAAGTCGTTGTCTCCTGGCACAGCGACATCGTAAAGCAGAAAAAGCTGATGCTGCTGTACAAGCCCTTTCTAAGCTATATGCTCCGCCGCGCCGACGTTATCCTGACTGCCACAGAGGGGCATATCGACGGCTCGGACTTTCTCCCGGAATACCGCGAAAAATGCCGGATCCTGCCCTACGGCATCCACCCGGAGGAGTATCTTTCCGTCAGCAGGAGACCCATACTGACGGAAAAGCTGTCGGATAAAAGCTCCATAAAGCTCTTCTTCACCGGACGTTTAGTCTACTACAAGGGCGTGGATGTGCTCCTTAAAGCCTTTGCGCGGACGAAAAACTGCGAGCTTTTCATTGCCGGCACAGGAGAGCTGGAAAATCAGCTCAAAGCCTTTGCCGGAAAGTCCGGGCTGGCGGAAAAAGTCCATTTTCTGGGATTTCTTCCGGATGACGAGCTGCGGCAGGCATATGCGGACTGCGATATCTTCGTGCTGCCCTCCGTGGTGAAAAGCGAGGCGTTCGGCATCGTTCAGTTGGAGGCAATGGTCTATGGCAAGCCTGTCATCAACACAAAACTGCCCTCGGGAGTTCCCTGTGTCAGCATAGACGGGGAGACCGGACTGACCGTTCCGCCCTCCGACGAAAAAGCACTGGCAGAGGCGATAGACCGGCTTGTCTCCGACGAAGGACTTCGCAGGCGGCTGGGTAAAAACGCCGCGGAGAGAGTCCGGGAAAAATTCGACGAAAAGAATGTCATCCGGCAGCTTTACACCATTTTTTCGGAGGTGACGGAAAAGTGAAAGCGCTTGTTATCGGCGGCGGCGGATTCGTTGGCGGCTATCTCACGGAGGAACTGGCTGCCCACGGATATGAGGTCTCCGCCACCTGTCTCCCCGGGGAAATTATTTCCGGAGACCGGGAACTGCTGCCCCTCGACATCGGCAGCAAGGAGGATATCTCGGCAATTCTGGGAGAAACCTCCCCTGACGTGGTTTTCCACCTGGCGGCGCAAAGCTCCGTTGCTCTTTCCTGGAAAGAACCGCAGCTTACCGCGGAGGTCAATGTGATCGGCGGCATCAACCTGCTGGAGGCTCTCCGTGGGAAAAATATCCGCACCGTTCTCATCGGTTCCGGGGAGGAATACGGCTATATACGTCAAAATGCCTGCCCTCTCAGTGAGGACGAGCCACTCCGCCCCGGCAACGTCTACGCCGCAACAAAGGCTTGCCAGGAGATGCTGGGGCAGATCTACGCCCGGGCGTACTCCATGGATATCGTCATGGCGAGATCCTTTAATCACTCCGGTCCGGGACAGAGCCGGGCTTTCGTTATTTCCGACTTCTGCCGACAAGCGGCGGAGATCGGGCTGGGACTAAAAGCGCCGGAGATCGCCGTGGGAAATCTCGGTGCAAGGCGCGATTTCACCGACGTCCGGGATGTTGTCCGGGCATACCGGCTGCTGGGCGAAAAGGGAATATCCGGAGAGATCTACAACGTGGGCAGGGGAAAAGCGGTGAGCATAGGCGAGATACTGGACTGCGTCATTGCAATGGCAGACTGCGGTATATCGGTAAAAACCGACGAGAGCAGGCTTCGTGCCGCCGATATTCCGCTCATAGAGCCGGACGTTTCAAAAATTCTCCGCGATACCGGCTGGCAGGCGGAGATCAGCCTGGAGAAAACTATCGGAGACACCCTGGACTACTGGCGGAATTTTCTGAGAGACGAAGCTCAAAGAGGTGATTTTTGTGGAAAAACTGACAAATGAAAAAATGCGCACATTTACCGGGCATGAAAAGATCGGCACGTTCAAAGCCGGCGAGAAGCTGACGGAGTTCGGCGAGAAGCAGAATGAGGCGAACGAGGCTCTCGCGGCAAATATAAATGACCTGATAAAGCGCGTCTGCGCCCTGGAGGACGAGCAGGTGAAGCACAAGGAGATAATGCGCGGCATCGCCACGGAGCTTTCGGCTTTCAAGAAGGAGCTTGACAGGGTGCGGCTTTCCGAGAAACTCAATTCAGGAGCAATAGAGCGGCTTGACAGAGCCATTGCCGCTGCCGGTGATGAATAACCGGGCGACGAGAGATTTTTTGTGAAATTTTCTGAAAAAATCCCTTCGGCACTTGACTTTTCATTTTGTTTGTTGTATTATATTAAAGGTGGAATGAATAGTATAAGATTCCGCTGGAATATGCGTACTTGACGGAGATTCAGCGGACTGACATTCTCCGTTTTATTTTTTGGGACTGTCAGAACCGACAGTTCCCTTATCAGAAAGAAGGTGTGATATGGGCGATCTTTCCGAAAAGCTTATGGAAGAGCTGGAATCGAAAACGGCTTTTACTATCCCGATTTTCGGCGGTATTCCCGTCCCGGATTCCTGTGTCGTAACCTGGATCATAATAGGCGTTTTAATAATACTGTCTGTTATTTTCACCCATGGGCTGAAAAAAATCCCCGAGGGAAAACAGTGTCTTATCGAGATCTGCATCGAGAAGCTGAACGGCTTCTTCCTGGGAATACTGGGACCAAAGGGCAAAAAATACCTGCCTATACTGGAGACCCTGATAATTTACATCGGATTTTCAAATATAATCGGTATTTTCGGCTTTGTTCCGCCGACTAAGGACATCAACGTCACGGCGGCTCTTGCCGGGATAGCAATTATCCTCATCCAGGTGACAACAATTATCGAACGCGGCGGAAAAGGCTATTTCAAGCACTTTGCCGAGCCAATGGCGATCATGCTGCCAATAAATATCCTGGAACTGATAACGCGTCCGCTGTCGCTTTGTATGCGTCTTTTCGGCAACGTTCTGGGCGCATTCGTAGTTATGGAGCTTATCCATCTCTGCGTGCCGGTAGGTCTGCCGGTGGTTTTCAGCCTGTATTTCGATATTTTCGACGGCTGCATCCAGGCATACGTTTTCGTCTTTCTTACCTCGCTGTTTATGTCCGAGGCAATGGAGGAATAACTCAAGAATAACTCAAAAGCAACACAACATTAAATCTATACGGAGGTCATTATTATGGGATTAATCGCAATCGGCGCTGCTATCGCAGTTCTTACAGGTGCAGGCGCAGGAATCGGTATCGGTATCGCAACGGCTAAGGCTACAGAGGCTATCGCCCGTCAGCCCGAGGCTAAGGGAGACATCAGAAGCACGCTGCTTATCGGCTCTGCTCTGGCGGAGGCTACGGCTATCTACGGCTTCGTTATCGCCCTCCTCATCATCCTCTCCCTCGGCGGAAAATAAAGGATCCATCTGCATAAAATTTGTTATAAGAGCCTGTTCAGTGTCCGGCGCGCGCGTTTTTTCTGCGAAGTTTTCTATGCGGACAGGTTCTAATACTAATTCCGGAGGAAGAGCTGATGCTTGATTTTAATTTCTGGAGCATTTTCTGGGCAGTATTGAACGTACTTATTCTCTTTGCCGCCCTGAGAATTTTCCTTTTTAAACCCATTAACAAAATGCTTGACGACCGCAGACAGGCTGTTCAGAAAGACTATGACGATGCGGAAACTGCCAGAAAAGAAGCCGAGGAGCTGAAGCAGCAGTACGCCGACTCCATTTCCGAAGCAAAGGAAGAGGCTGGCAATATCATCCGCAAGGCGCATGAGGATGCCGAGGCTGAAAGAGCCGCTATAATCAATCTCTCCCACTCAGAGGCAGAGCAGATCATCAGCTCTGCAAATACGTCTATCGAGAACGAGAGGAAGCGCGTTATCCAGGAGGCGCATTTCGAGATTGCCGACCTTGCCATCGAGGCAGCGTCCAAGATCGTGGGCGAAAACCTGGACGACGAAAAGAACCGCAGGATAGTTGACGAGTTTCTTTCCCGGGAGGAGGATGAGCAGAAATGAACGACCTTCAGAAAGAGCTTGTAAACGAGCTGGTGCGGCTGAATATCCCGCGTGAGGATATCGAGACCGCAAAGGGCGTTTTTGCCGCCTGCCCGGACGTAAAAGAGACAATTTCAAACCCTCTGATAACCGCCGGAGAGAAGCGCAATGTGATAAAGCGCATCTTCCCGAAAAGCCTGGAAAGACCTATGGTGAACGCCGCAAGATCCGGGCTGACAGACGGCATTGAAGAGGTTTTCGACGCATACCTGGACGTTCTCCTGGAAAAGCAGGGCGGCATCAAGGCCGTCGTCCGCTATGTGACGCCTCTGACGGAGAATCAGCAGGCTGAGCTGCGGAAATTCATCATGGAGAAATTCGTCAAGGACGAGGTCGACATCGAATACAAACAAGACCCGGATATCATCGGCGGATTTATCCTGAACGCCGGAGATGTGGAATACGACCGCAGCTACCGTTCGAGCCTGCGCTCCATGCGTGAGACACTCCAGAGCCGCGCCGCCGATCTGACGGAGGCAAAGGGGGAAGACATCAGGAGCGGAGATATTATATCCGTTCTTAAAACCGAAGTCAGGGATTTCGAAGTGCGCTCCGGCGCCTCGGAGACGGGCTTTGTCATCCGCCTGGGCGACGGCATCGCGACCGTCCGCGGCATGAGCGGCGTTATGTACGGCGAGCTGGTGGAGTTTGAGACCGGCATCCGCGGAATCGTCCAGAATCTGGAGGAAAGCTCCGTAGGCGTAGTCCTCCTCGGCGACGACCACGGTCTGACGGAAGGCTCTTCCGTTATCAGAACCGGAAAGCGTGCCGGAATCGGCGTAAGCGACGAGCTGCTGGGCAGAGTTGTGGACGCTCTGGGCGCGCCTATCGACGGTCTGGGGCAGATACGCGCGGAGGACTACTTCCCCATCGAGCGCGAAGCTCCCGGCGTTATCGAGCGTAAGCCGGTTTCTGTGCCATTGCAGACAGGAATCCTGGCTATCGACTCCATGTTCCCTATCGGACGGGGTCAGCGTGAGCTTATAATCGGCGACAGACAGACGGGCAAGACCTCTATCGCCGTCGATACTATTATAAATCAGAAAGGTCAGGACGTTATATGCGTCTATGTTGCTATCGGTCAGAAGTCGTCTACCGTAGCTCAGATAGTCAATACCCTGAAAAAATACGGCGCAATGGATTATTCCGTTGTCGTCTGCGCATCCGCCAGCGACCCTGCGCCTTTCCAGTACATTTCGCCCTACTCCGGTACGGCTATCGCGGAGTATTTCATGTCCAAGGGCAAGGACGTTCTCATCGTCTATGACGATCTTTCAAAGCACGCCGTTGCCTACCGCGCCATGTCGCTGCTGCTTCACCGTCCGCCGGGACGTGAGGCGTACCCCGGAGATGTTTTCTACCTCCACTCCAGACTTCTGGAGCGTTCCAGCCGGCTTGACGACGAGCACGGCGGCGGTTCGCTGACCGCCCTGCCTGTCATAGAGACGCTGGCAGGCGATATTTCGGCGTATATTCCTACCAACGTTATTTCAATTACCGACGGACAGATATTCCTGGAGAGCGAGCTTTTCAACTCTGGACAGCGTCCTGCGGTGAATTACGGTCTCTCGGTCTCCCGTGTAGGCGGTGCGGCTCAGACAAAGGCGATGAAAAAGGCAGCCGGAAATCTGCGTATCGACCTGGCGCAGTTCAAGGAAATGGAGATCTTCACCCAGTTCAGCTCCGAGCTTGACCAGGCGACAACGGAACTGCTGGAGCACGGACGTATGCTTACGGAGCTTTTAAAACAGCCGCTGTATAATCCAAGACGGCACTATGAGCAGGTCATACTCCTCTACGCCGCGCAGCACGGTCTTTTCCGACATATAAAGCCGAAAGAGATGCGCGAGTATACCGAGGAGCTGCTTAACTATATCAACAGCTACGGTCAGGATATTATCCAGGAGATCGAGGAGAAGCGCGTCCTCACCGAGGAGCTGGGCGAGCGCATCGAGCGCATCGTCACCGCGTTTGAGGAATAAGGGGTGATAAAATGCCCAATATACGTGAAATTAAAGAGAGGATAGACAGCATACGGCAGATACTGAAGATCACAAATGCCATGTATCTCATATCCTCCTCTAAGCTGAAGAAAGCGCGTAAAGCTCTTGATTCCACCGAGCCGTACTTCTACAAATTGCAGGAGACTATCGAAAGCGTTCTGGAACACACTCCCCATATGCGGCAGATGTACTTTGACAGGCGCTCGGATATCCCCGAGGATAAGCGGAAAAAGGGATATATCGTCATTACCGGAGACAAGGGTCTCTGCGGAAGCTATAATCACAACATCCTGAAATACACCGACAAGCTGCTGGAGGGCGACGACCCCGGCAACTGCTATCTCTATGTCATGGGACAGGTGGGAAGAATGTACTACCAGCGGCGGATGATGTCGGGAAAACAGGCGTTTGTGGACGGCGAATTTCTGTACACCACCCAGAATCCTACCCTTTACCGGGCGGCGGAGATCGCTCAGACCGTCATTGACAAATTCAGCAGCGGCGATCTGGACGAGGTTCACCTGGTATATACGGATATGGTCTCCTCCAGCACACAGGAAAACCGTACTCTGCGGCTGCTGCCTTTTGAGCGGCGGCATTTCGGAAAAAGCAAGGACGGCACGGAAAAGAAGCTCCCCAAGGCATCTTTTGCACCGTCGCCGGAAAAGGTCATGGATTATCTCATTCCGAACTACGCCAAGGGTATTATTTACGGTGCAATGGTCGAGGCATTCTGCTGCGAGCAGCAGTCGAGAATGACGGCTATGGACTCGGCGACAAACAGCGCAAAGGATATGATAAAGGAACTGTCGCTGCTGTATAACAGGGCAAGGCAGGCAGCTATAACTCAGGAAATAACCGAGGTCTGCGGCGGAGCGGCAGCAAATCGAGGATGATAGATATGGAAAAAGGAAAAATAGTGCAGGTCATAGGACCTGTTATTGATGTGGAGTTTCCCTCCGGGAAGCTGCCCATGATAAGAGACGCCCTGACCGTTGAGGTGGACGGAAAACAGCGTGTTATGGAGGTCGCTCAGCATATGGGCAACCGCACAGTGCGCTGCATTATGCTCGCCACCAGCGAGGGGCTGAGCAAGAATACGGAGGTCACAGCTACGGGAGCGTGCATAAAAGTCCCCGTGGGCGAGAAAACTCTGGGAAGAATGTTTAACGTGTTAGGCGAGCCTATCGACAAAAAAGGCGAGGTCGGCGCGGATGAGAAGTGGGAGATACACAGAAAAGCTCCCTCCTTCCGCGACCAAAGCCCTGTCGTCGAGATCCTGGAAACAGGCATCAAGGTCATCGACCTTATCGCACCCTACGCAAAGGGCGGAAAAATCGGTCTTTTCGGCGGTGCAGGCGTGGGTAAGACCGTCCTCATTCAGGAGCTTATCCGGAACATCGCCACGGAGCACGGCGGATATTCTATCTTCACCGGAGTGGGAGAACGTTCCCGTGAGGGAAACGACCTCTGGAACGAGATGCAGGAGTCCGGAGTTATCAATAAGACGGCTCTTGTTTTCGGTCAGATGAACGAGCCGCCCGGCTCGCGTATGCGTGTGGCGCAGACCGGACTTACTATGGCGGAATACTTCCGCGACCGCGAGCACAAGGACGTGCTTCTGTTTATTGACAATATTTTCAGATACGTGCAGGCAGGCTCGGAGGTTTCGGCCCTGCTGGGGCGTATGCCCTCTGCCGTAGGATATCAGCCGACTCTGGCGACGGAGGTCGGCGAATTGCAGGAGCGTATCACGTCAACGAAAAACGGCTCTATTACGTCGGTTCAGGCGGTTTACGTTCCGGCGGACGACCTTACCGACCCTGCCCCTGCCATAACCTTTGCCCATCTGGACGCGACTACCGTACTTTCAAGAAAGATCGTGGAACAGGGAATCTACCCTGCCGTTGACCCGCTGGAATCCAACTCCCGTATTCTGGAGCCGGATGTGGTGGGAGAGGAGCACTACACCGTCGCACGGCGGACTCAGGAGCTTTTGCAGCGGTACAAGGAGCTTCAGGACATCATCGGCATCCTGGGCATGGAGGAGCTTGACGAGGACGACAAGCTGGCGGTCTACCGGGCAAGAAAGGTGCAGAAGTTTCTCTCCCAGCCCTTTAATGTTGCGGAAAACTTCACCGGACTGAAAGGCAAATATGTTCCGCTGAAAGACACTATCGAGGGCTTCAAGGCTATCCTGGACGGCGATATGGATAAGTACCCCGAATCCGCATTCCTCATGGCAGGAACGATAGACGACGTTCTGGCAAAGGCAAGACAGCTCGAAGGAGAGGCTTGAAATGGCTAAGACTTTTTACCTGGAGATCATCGCCACGGACAGAGTTTTTTTTCAGGGCAATGTTGAACACCTGGTCATAACGGCGCTGGACGGTCTGCTGGGAATTTTGCCCGGTCATGAGCCGCTGGTAACCTGCCTCCCGGTGGGCGAGCTGAAATACATGATCGAGGGCGTCTGGCGGTATGCGGCGATCTCCGAGGGCTTTATCGAGGTCATGCCGGACAGGGCGGTCATCCTGGCGGATCACTGCGAGCTGCCGGAGGAGATCGACATAAAGCGTGCCGAGGAGGAAAAACAGCGCGCAGAGGAAATGCTGAAACAAAAACAGAGCATCCGGGATTATTACATGACCCAGGCTGCCCTTAACCGCGCCATGAACCGGCTGAAAGTGTCGCAGAAGAAATTCAAGTAGTGACTATAGCTAAAAATGCTGCGCTTAAATTGTGCATATTTTCAAATTATTAATATTTATGTCCCATAAGCTTGACTTTTTTGGCAGAATATAGTAAAATATTAATAATTGTTATATCAGGGCAATACCATGCAGGACATATTTTTCGCACAATTCCTGTCGGGTATCGCCTGAACAAAAATCAGGCTTCGGGAAATCACCCCGTGCCGGAATATTCAGGAGGCAAAGACTGTGAAAAAGACAGGTAAACTCACTTTCTTCATTGTCGCTGCTTTTATTCTGCTGTTCACCGTTTCCGCTGTCACCGGCTTTGATTATTACTTCGGCGACAACAAAACAACGGTGGTAAAGGGCATTGACGACATCCGTCTGGGTATCGACATCCAGGGCGGCGTTGACGTCACTTTCGCCCCTGCTGACGGTTACGATGCTACTGACGAGCAGCTTGACGCTGCTACCGAGATCATCAAGACACGTCTCAGCTCTCTCGGTATCAACGATAACGAGCTTTACAGCGAATACAAAAGCGACAGAATTATTGTACGTTTCCCCTGGCAGGCAGGCGAAAGCGATTTTGACGCTCAGGCGGCTGTCAAGGAACTGGGCGAAATGGCTCAGTTGACTTTCCGTAAGGGTACGGATACGGAGACCGACGAGGAGGGAAATGTCATCCCTACCGGCGAAATCGTTCTCACCGGCGGTGATATTGAATCCGCCGACTACGTGAACCGTCCCAATAAACAGGGCGAATACGAATGGGTAGTTACCCTGAAATTTAAAGAATCCGGAAGAGCGGCGTTTACAGCGGCTACGGCGGAGCTGGCAAACACCGATACGCCTATTTCGATCTGGATGGACAATACCATGATCTCCGCTCCCAACGTAAGCAAGGCGATCAATGACACCAGCGCCGAGATCTCCGGTCACTTCGACAACGAGTCCTCCAAGAAGCTGGCAGACCAGATAAACTCCGGCGCGCTCCCCTTCAAAATGGAGACCACAAGCTTCCAGACTATTTCCTCAACTATGGGAAAAGGCTCTCTGGATGCTATACTGCTGGCTGCTTATATCGCGTTTGCGTTTATTGCCGTTTACATGATAGTCCTCTACAGACTGCCCGGCTTCGTTGCGGTCGTAGCGATCGTCGGACAGATCGCCGGTACTCTTGCCGCCGTTACAGGCTGGTTCGGCTTTATGCCAGGCTCTACGCTCACTATCCCCGGAATCGCAGGTATCATCCTCTCCGTAGGTATGGGCGTTGACGCGAATATCATCACCGGCGAGCGTATCAAGGAAGAGATCCGCTCCGGAAAAACTCTCGACTCCGCTATCAAGGTGGCTTACAAGAGAGCATTCTCCGCTATCCTCGACGGTAATATCACCAACGTTATCATCGCCGTTATCCTCATGGGAGCATTCGGTGTTCCGTCCAGCTTCTTCTCCAAGATCCTGAACAAGACCGTGTTCTTCATGTTCGGCGCAACTACCGAGGGCGTTGTTTACTCGTTCGGCTTCACTCTTCTTGTGGGCGTTATCTGTAACTTCGTGTTCGGCGTGTTTGCGGCAAGACTCATGGTTACGTCACTTTCCAAGTTCAAGGCGTTCCGCAGCAGAAAGCTTTATGGAGGTGTTGAAAAATGAGTATGATAAAAAAGAAAAAGAACGCTCAGCCTCAGCTTCCCTCCGTTACCGAAAATGCGCGTAATTTCTGCGGACAGAAGCGGACAATACTCATAATCGCGATCTGCGTTGTCGTCGCTCTTATTGCCGGCATTCTCATCCGCGGGGTACACCTGGCTATCGAGTTCGACGGCGGTACGATGCTGAACTATAGTTACCAGGGCGACATCGACACCGGCAAGGTGAAGTCGGAAGCCGAAAAGATCGTGGCTACTCCGGTCACCGTCAGAACAGGTGAAAGCCTGGAATCCGGCGAATCTCAGCTTACAATTTCATTTACGACTGACGAGGGATTCAATGCCGATAAGCAGTTCGCCCTGACAGAGGCTCTGAACGCGGCATTCCCGGACAACAGCCTGGAGCTTTTCGATTCCAAGGACGTAAGCCCGTCCTCCGGACACGAATTTTTGCTGAAATGTCTGATCGCCATGGTCGTTGCGGCAATTCTCATCATCATCTACATCGCTGTACGATTCAAGAAGATCGGCGGTTGGTCAGCAGGTATCTGCTCTATCTTCGCACTCTGCCACGACCTGTTTGCCGCGCTTGCAGCTTCGATCATCTGCGGGTTTGAGTTCAACGCGAATATTGTTGCCGTTATCCTGACGATATTGGGCTATTCGATCAACAATACTATCGTAATCTACGACAGAATCCGTGAAAACAGAACGCTCTATCCCAAGGCTACCCTGAACGAGCTTATCAACCTTGGCTGTACACAGTCCCTGAAACGTTCTCTGAGAACGTCTATCACGACTATCGGCACAATGGTCGTCGTTTCAGTAGTTGTCCTCATAAGCGGCTACACGTCGCTGCTGAGCTTCTCCGTACCGCTTATCTTCGGTCTGATCTCCGGTACGTACTCTTCACTTTTCGTTGCCCCGGTAACCTGGTCATGGTGGAAAGGCAAAAAGGCTAAGAAAGCATAATTAAAAACACTTCGGGGCTGGCGCAATACGTGCATCAGCCCCGATTTTGCTGTTTTCGACCTTTTTCCCGTGCCGGACGTTAAAATAATTCTTGACAAAATATAAATTATAAGTTATAATTAGTTATAACATATTGGCAAAAATTGGTTAGGAAGTTAAAATGGAGGTTATATTATGAAATGCCCGAACTGCGGTGCAGAGTGTACCGACGACATGAAGTTCTGCAACGAATGCGGCGCAAGCCTTGACGTTGTGATACCGGAGAAAAAAAGCGATGCCGAAGAGGCTGCCGAGCTGGAAAGGCTTCAGTTGATGCAGCAAGGGGCGATCGAGATACCTGACGACCAGCAGAAGCAGGTGATAAGCTCTATGGCGTCTGCCGGGGAAGATTCCGGGCAGGCGGAGAAAAGCCCGGTTGAGCAGATTTCTCAGCCTAAGGAGCCGACTCCGCAACAGGAAACGTCTGTACGGCAGGAGATCCGGGAGCAGCAGTTTTCAGCGCCGCAGCAGGAAACTCCCGAGTTTATCCAGCCGCAGCCTGAGCAGGGATTCACTCCGCCGCCGATCGCGCCGATAAACGATTTCGCACCGCAGCCTCCCGTGCCGGAGGAGGACAAGCCCGTCAAGGTCGGCGGTCTCAGGATAACAGGAGCGTCAGTGATAACATTCTTCGCGGTCATCATCCTCCTGTGCATCACCCTTATTTCAAGCGTAAAGCTGGGGCTTACCGGCGAAAGAGTGGAGAAGCAGATAAAGTCTATGAATACCTGGGCTTTCGTTTCCTCGGAGCTGGACGACAGGCTGATTTCGGACAACCTTTTCGGCGAGCTGCACATGGGCACGGCTACGGGCTACGCCTATGATGAGGCTGATTTCCACAGTTTCCTCGGACAGTCTGATATTCTTGATTTCATCGGCGGCAGGGCAGGCGAATACGTGGACTACATATTCTCCGGAAATGGAAAGGCTCCGTCTGTAGATGCCGACGACATTATAAATTTCATCAGGGACAACGCCAGCGATTACGACAAGGACTTCGCCAATGCTATCTCCTACGCGGTCGTAAAGGGCGCTATAAACGAGAACGACACGCTGGACTACTTCGATATGGACGAGATCGAGAGAGAGACAGAAATCTCAACGGACACTATCCGGTATGGCATTTCATATCTGACTATCGGAATTTTGGCTGCTCTTCTCATCGTTCTGATGATCTGGATCGCCGTTATCGTGGACAGAAAAGCGAGATTCTTGCTTGGCTTCTACGGCAATATCTTCAAGTGGAGCGGTATTCTCACTTTCCTTGCAGGTCTGGCGATCGCTGGCGGTACGGCTATTCTCCACGTTGTTTCCAACGAGGCTGTGATCTATCTGCTCTCCGTCGTTGCGCTTCCCGTAGGTGTTTTTGCAATGATAATCGGCTTCTCGCTGGGCTTGCTAGGATTTGTTTTCGGCAAGATCAAGGGAAGCATCAAGAATAAGGAAAAGCGTAGCAAGGCTGTTGAAGAGGCGCTTGTTGCGGCTGAAAAGTAAATATGAACAGCACCCTGCGGATCTTCTGCGGGGTGTTTTAGTTGAATCTGGTTTCAAAAGGGACAGTGCCACATATCGACCGCAGGTCGACAAAACCGGGTTTCCAAAGGGACAATGTCCCTTTGGAAACTCCATATTATCTGACGTTTCAGATATTAGTACGAATTGCACAAATTCATAGCCAGCAAAAAGAGAATATGCACAATTTTTTTAAAAGCTATTGCAAAAACAAGAATAAAATGATATAATAATGATAAGTAATTTTTCTGCGAAAGGAGTCGTTCTTCGTGATTTGCAGTGTCTGCGGAACAGAAAATGAAAAAGGATTTAAGTTTTGCGTCAAATGCGGAGGAAATCTCGTGAATCCGCAGGAAGTAAACTATGAACAGGTGGATATGGGAAACTACCACTCGGAAGATGAATATCCCGAAAATTCGGGCGGCTTCACTATGGATACCGGAACTTTCGTCATACGTGATACCGCGCCTCCCACACCGGCTTCCGACAATCTCTACACCGCCGATGAGCTTAACCGCTCCGAAGAGGAATTTGATTTCAGTATGTACGACGACCCGTCTATCCCTCCGCTTAATACGCCGCCTCAGCCAAAGCCTGCGCCTCAGAACCCACAACTGAACGCCGTTCACCCCAACAACGGCATGGCAATGCCGCAGCAGCCAATGGGAATGCAGGGAATGCCCCAAATGGGCGGTATGCCTCAGATGTCGGGAATTTCCCAGCAGCCTGTAATGCAGGGTATGCCGCAAATGAACGGTATGCCGGGTATGGCAGGTATGCAGCCTATGGGAAATACGCAGGGAATGTATATGAATCAACAGATGATGTACGCCCAGCCGCAGATCATCGGCTACGATACCAGCGGTATGCCTATTTACGGTCAGCCGCAGGGCATGATGTTCGCTCAGCCGCAGATCATCGGCTACGATACCAGCGGCAATCCCATTTACGGTCAGCCACAGGGCATGATGTTCGCCCAGCCGCAGATCATCGGCTACGATACCGGCGGCAACCCCATTTACGGTCAGCCGCAGGCTATGATGCCGCAGCAGCCGATGATGCAGCCTCAAATGGGCAGTATGCCCGGTATGCCGCAAATGGCTGGAATGCCTCAGCCGCCGAATATGCAGCAGACTCCCGGTATGCCGGATGCTGCTGCTCCTCAAAAAAAGGAAGAGGAGAAAAAGGGCGGCGACGATTTCTGGGCGTTTTTCGACGGCGATAAAAAGCACGAGCAGACTCCGGATGCAAACGACTTCTTCGGCAAGGCGCAGACTGCCGAGCCGGACACCTCCGCCGACCCGTTTGCCGACATAGACAACAGAAGAAAGCAGCGTCTCAAACAGAAGCAGCAGGCAATGGGATTTATGGGAGATACGCCGATCGTGGACGGTTCAAAGCTGGAGGCAAATACTCCGGATGCCCTGAATAAGCTGTACATGAGACAGACCGGCGATGCACCGTCGGCAGATCTGACTGTCGGTTCGGGAAAGAGGCAGAAAGGCGCAATGGGCGTGACCCAGGAGGTGGACGCAAGCAAGCTGTCCTCGGCGATGAATGTCCGCTCACGGGTATCTATGCAGGAGTCCGGGGAAGCCGATGCGGATGCTCTGGAACAGTACAGCCCGAAGCACAAGGAAGCGATCATGGCACAGGCGGATCATTCGGTCGAGGCTATGCCGAAAAAAGTGAACCCTTATGAAAGCGAACTGGACAAAATCGAGCTGCCGGAATATATGCAGGCGAAGAAAACAGTCCATGAGGACGCGGCGGAGATACCGTCTCTGCCGGAGATAGAATAAGAACTTGTTCTCAGTTAACAAATTGCATTGCAATTGTTATATCCGCACAAGCGTACTATATAGGCAAGACCGCGCAAAGCACGCCTGACGACTTTGTACCGTGTCGCCTGTACAAAACGTGCGGCAAAAGTATAAAACAAAGGAGATGAAAAAATGAAGAAAATTCTTGACGAGTTTAAGGCATTTATTCTCAGAGGAAACATTATTGACCTTGCGATCGGTGTTATCATCGGCGGAGCTTTCTCAGGACTTGTAACATCCCTTCTGGACAACATTGTTTCACCTATCCTCGGCTTCTTTAACTACGGCGGATTCAACAATCTGACACTTACACTCTGGAAGGCTGAGCTGAGATACGGTGCGTTTATCAACGACGTACTTAACTTTGTCATCATGGCGGCTGTAGTATTCCTTATGGTCAAGGCTGTAAGAACTATTACAGACAGGTTCAAGAAAGAGACTCCGGCTGCACCTCCTGAGCCATCCAAGGAGGAGGTCCTGCTGACGGAGATCAGAGATCTTCTCAAGGCACAGGCTGAGAATAATGCGGATCAGTAATAAAAAAAGGGCTTTCTACAGCCCTTTTTTTAGGGTGTGTTGACACTATCCGAAATGTTCGGATTGCAGGTATATTTTTCGCATTTCGAGGCAAAAATCCGCAGGCATACTGTCGTATGGCAAGGATTTTTAACGTAGAAAGACGAAAAAGATGCCTGTAAGACGAGCGTTGAGCGGTAGTGCCAACACACCCTAATAACACAAAACTCCCGAAGCTCGCAAGACGCTCCGGGAGTAATTTTATCAGCTATATCGGCTTATTCAGCAGCATTAAGCTTCTTAGCAAGCTGAGCCTTCTTTCTTGCAGCCTTATTCTTGTGCATAAGACCCTTAGCGCAAGCCTGGTCGACTCTCTTTATAGCAGCTCTTACTACCTCAACCTTATCAGCAGCGCCTGTTGCGCAAGCTGCGTCAGCCTTCTTCAGGCAAGTCTTGAGATTGGACTTTCTTGCCTTATTAGCAGCAGCCTTTGTAGCATTAACCTTTACTCTCTTCTTTGCAGATTTAATATTTGGCATTTTGTTACACCTCCTGATTTTCTGTTCCGCGGATATTCCGCAGAATTTTTCGTAAAATAAACACGTCGTTACACGTGCCGGCAGTTGCAACGCACAACTGCCCACTGAGACAATAATAATTATACCATTTTACGTCAAAAAATGCAATAGGCAAATTGCACAAATAGAGAGGAGCTTTCGATTTAATAACTATGAATTTCAGATCAGACCTTGCTGTCGAAACGCTGGACACCAGTCGGCTGCCAGAGGGCGTCCGAATGGAAAAAAGGGGAAGCGTATTTGAGGTGACCGAGATCGTCATTAATGACGACAGTTGCCGTGAGTCTATGGGCAAGGGAAAAGGGCGGTATATCACACTGGAATGCGGCGAAATAAGCCGTTTTTCCGAAAAATATGAGAAAATGGCTCTGGAGCTTTCCCAGGAGCTGAGCCGGCTTATTCCGCAGGGTGATATTTTTGTTGTGGGGCTGGGAAACCGCGATATCACACCGGATGCGGTTGGGGTACTGACAGCGGAAAAAGTCCTGGCAACGCGTCACCTCCGCAGCGAACTGAGCAGCGAGGAGGAGAGCTTTCTCACCTCTCTGCGCCCGGTCAGCACTCTTGCCGGAGGCGTTATGGGGCAGACCGGAATTGAAACTGCCGAACTGATTTCCGCCGTTTGCCGCGAAATACAGCCCTCTGCTGTGATCGCCGCCGACGCCCTCGCCTGCTCCGACATAAGCCGCCTTGGAACGACCATACAGATCAGCGACAGCGGCATTTCACCGGGCAGCGGAGTTTCCAACGCGCGCCGGGAGCTTTCGCAGAACACTCTCGGAGTGCCGGTCATCGCCGTAGGAGTGCCGACGGTGGTGGATATGCACACCATAGTCCGCAGCCTGACCGGAAAGGACGTGGACGAAAAGCTGCCCAACATGATGGTGACGCCCCGTGACATCGACCGCCTGACGGAGCGTGCAGCGCAGCTTCTCGCCTACGGGATAGATCTTGCCCTACAGCCTACACTGAGCTTTGACGATGTCAGGGGATTGTTTTAATAACATCGGAAAAGGGGTATAGGACGGAGTCCCAAATCGGCGCAGTCGACAAAACCGGGTTTCAAAAGGGGCAATGCCCCTTTTGCAGAGTCCAGAGGCAGCGCCTCTGGCAGGGTTTGGGGTAGCGCCCAAAATCGACCGCAGGTCGATATGGGACTCCGTCCCATACCCTGCCAAAGAGACTTCGTCCCTTTGGAAACCCGGTGTTGTCGGCTCAGACTCCGGACGTGTCCGCGTCAGTAACCGCCTCCGTCTCAGCCTCAGTAGTCGCC
>JAGBGT010000089.1 GCA_017935865.1 Ruminococcus sp.
ATCGGCTGCGCCGATTTGGGACTCTGTCCCAAACCCTGCCAGAGGCGCTGCCTCTGGACTCTGCCAAAGGGACATTGTCCCTTTGGAAACCCGGTGTTTTTACGAACCATATCCCACATATTCCGACGTCGGATTTACATAGATCTCATATCTGCCCTCAATTCCGCCACAAAGCATAAAGCTGTTATTCACCAGCGTCTCCGCCCAGTAAGTGTACTGGTCGGACAGCATAGGAATTACAATAAAATCATACTTGTCCGGATTTATAACTGCGCCGTTCTCATCAATGTCGTTTCCGTCAAAGATATAGGCGTGCTTGTGATCGGCAATGTGCGGGATCAGGAACGTGTCCGTACCGATAGATGACTCCAGCGGCAGACTGTCAAGCATATCTTCCACCGAGTTAAGATATTCCTTGTTAGATCTGTTATATTCTACATATCCGATATGCTGTGAGCAGGTTCCTATCGTCATGATCATGGCAGCCGTGCCGAGAATAACAGGTATGTCATGCTTTGACGCCCGGCTCATATCGTCGAGATTGATAATGCACATATACAGCAGCAGCACAACAGGTCCGAAGATATACTGGAAACCGACGTTTGCAGCATATCCATAGCCTGCGCCGATAACCAGATTCATTACAATGAAAGGGATCATCAGCAGATATCGGCGTATTTTTTTCGTGAAAAACGGAATAAACATCATCGGCGCCATTACCTGCATGAAGAATATCCTCGTGTCATCCCTGACAAGAAGACTGAACAGGTACGCCGGATCGGCTATAACGTTCTTTACGACCTCCGCCAGACCGGCTGTTTCGTCTATCATGAGTATGCTGAACCGGGTGTTCATCATAAACTGACCGTCGCCGTTTTTTGTGAGCCAATCGGTGATAAACAGCATATAACCCATAGAAAGCAGAGCCATTATAATGCCGTGCATACGCTTTGCGCTGCCTTTGTGCTCGAAGAACATATACATGGAGATCGCAGCAACGTACAGCGGACAATCCTCCTTGACGATGCAGACGAGTATCGACATGATATAGAATACGATATAATTTCTGCGGTCAACAGCCCATAGCAGCCACATAAGCAGTGTCGGCAGAAACGCATTCTCGTGAAATTCATAGTAGCAGGGCGCAACAAGTCCGATGCTGAACGCATACGCCAGACACATGAAAATCAGGGATATGCCCTTCATATTGTGACGCTTTGCAATGAGGAACAGAGGGATCACTCCGCCCATTGAGAGAAGTGCCTGACATACCAGCAGCGTCTCCGCCTTTGGGATAAGCTTGAAAATCGGAACAAGCGTATAGAAAATATAGGACGCATGGATGCGGAAGTGCGACATCAGAACGTCGCGCTCGCTGGATGTGACAGCCGTACCGTCTTTTATGAGCGAATGGTACATCTGTACGAAAAGTCCGAAATCATGGGCAGCCGTGCCGAAATTCTGGTGCTTGGCAACAGTGGTTATGGAAATAAAATACGCCACAAGCCCGGACATTACCAGAACGACGATACCGCAGACCCACCAGGGGATCTTGTCAAATATTTTCCTTGATCTCAGCGTTCCCAGGCAGTAGTAAATAAATGCGCAGGAGACCATCATTACGCCCAGGCTGAGGTTGAAATCGTTGGCGCGCCATAGCAGCGTGAAGTCGAAATATAAAATAGAGGCAATAGCGAGAACCTGATCCTGGATGCAGTATTTTTTCGGCATTATCAGGTGGATCACCGACATTATCACAAATGCGCAGCCCATGAGGAGGAATGTTGTCCCAATGTTGACTTTAGGTACGAACTCGCGCCAGTCGGACACAGCAGTAATATTGTCGGCTTTCATCTTAACGACATTTACAGCCGAGAAGAAGAAGAAAACTGCGATAAACCGGACAAGTAGCATACCAGGCAGACCCATTTTTTTCATCACTCCGGAAACTTTTCCCATAGCGGCTGTCATCGGAGCCAGGCGTTCTTTGAAAAGGTCTGCCAATGACGGCTCTTTTTCAGCGGCAGCTTCCCCGTTTTCGGAGGGCTGAGACTGCTCATTGTCCTCGGGAATAATCTCCGCAGGCTCGTCCACCTGGGGCTGACTTTCCGGCTCTTCGCTCGGTTTCACATCATCTTTTGCCGGCTCAGACAGCGGATTTTCATTCTCCGGTTTCGGGCTGGAGTTTTTTTTCTTATTTGATTTTTGGCTCATTCTATCCTTCCTTACATATCAGACCTCCTCCGGAACTAACGCACACCGCCTGCCATGATCTTTCAGACAGCATTGCACACGTTAGTTTCCGAAGAACTCTATTATTTTTCCGTATTTCAAAAAATACCACTTTAATTATATCAAAAGCAGCCCATGATGTCAAGGATTATTTTATAAAAAAGGCATCGCCGGACAAATAAAAAAGCACCGCCGGACAGCAGTGCTTTTTAGAATAATTGCAATTACTTGGCGTCAACGTCCTTAGCGCCGATCTCGGTCTGTTTTGCGATCTCTTCAAATTCTCCGGCAGCGCAGGCATCGACGAACTCGAGAGCATTCGTATCGAAGTAGAACCAGATAAAGAACGCCGCAAGTCCCGTGTTGTTCTTGATGTTGATATAGCAGTCAACAGTATCGCCCTGCTTGCAGGCAACATTGTCAGCATAGAGAATGCGCTCGCCTGTCTCCGCGGACATATCCTGCGCCTCAATAGTGCCTTTGTTGACTCTTATAGTACCGTTTGCGACCTTGCTGGGCTTGACCGAAACGCCGGCAATATCGGAATACTGTGGGTCAAGTCTTAATGTGTAGTCTCCGTCGGGAGCAGTGTCCTTTACCTTGAATGTGATCTTGAGCATCTCGTCCTCAAAGAACTTGTTTACATCGCCGGAAATGTCCAGCCACATGGCAAATCTGCCTTTCTCAGCGGCAACATATCCGGAATCATTAGTCGTCTGCTCAACGGGCTGTGTGGAAGTTGACGGATTTTCTACCGGCTTAACGACTATCTGCGTAACCTTTGCGATCTCGGTAACGACAGCTCCAGCCGCGTCAGTAGCCTGTTCTCCGCTCGGCTCTGTGACGTACACTACCTCTGTTACGGGAGCGCCGGACGCGTCGGTCACATCCTCAACGACCTCTTCCGTTGCAGGCTCCTGAGCTGCAGCTTCTTCCGTCGGGTCAGCGACCGGATCCGGGGAATTGAGGTTCAGCGTAGTATCGCCCACCTCAATATCCAAGCCATGCTCCTCATCGCCGAACTGGAGGGGATAATACTTTTCTGTCTCTTTAAGACTGTTTTGATCCTGCTTATCCTTGGAGCAGCCTGCAAGACCTGTCACAGCCACTGCAAGAACGGAAATCAATGCGATAATTCTTTTTCTGATATTTTTCATGTTAAACTATCCTTTCGGTAATTTATGCTTCGGGTATAATTTCACACCCTGTTCTCCACTTATTATTATACACAAGTCAAGCCCGTTTGTCAAGCCCGTGAAGAAATTGTTATCAATTGTTCACCGTGCTGTCACATTTCTGTGGGAAAAGCGCAAGCATATCCGGTACGGAGCCGTCAGACGGTCTCTGTGCTGTGCTGCTCTGTATCCGGACTGACGATATTATTTATCCAGACATCGCTTTTCACCATGAAATAGCCGATAATTACCTTGATTATCTCCGAAAAGGTAACAACGGCGAAAAGCAGCCGTATATCCATTTTTGTAAAATATGCAAGAACAAATGCGAGGGGGAACATTACAAAAAATGTGTAGCCGAAGTCGAAGAGGAAAGTTATGGCGGTTTTTCCTCCGCTTCTCAGCGTGAAATAGCAGGCGTTGGTGTATGCGCAAAGAGGCATGGCAAGAGCCTGTATGATTATCATATATGCCGCAAGGCTCCGGACGGCGGATTCGGTATTGTAAATTTTTGGGAAAAATGCCGCAAAGGGGATGGCAGCGGCAGCAGCAGCTACAGTTGCCGCCACGCTGAAAAAGAGCAGCTTATTATCTGTCTCCCTCGCATCTTTCAGCTTGTCCGCACCCAGCTTCGCCCCTACGATTATGCCTATGCAGGCGCCAAGCTGAATATATATCGCGCTGAAGAGATTCGTCATCGTAGCGGAAATATTTCTTGCAGCTACAACGTCCAGTCCTCTTACGGAATAGCACTGGGCGATCGCAGACATTCCGGCTGCCCACAGAAACTCGTTGAACAGCAGCGGTATTCCCTTGAAGATCATGTTCCTGGTCAGATCTCCCGGAATGTAAAGTTGCCTGTACAGCCCCACTATGTACTTGTTTTTTTCGGTATGGGTATGCGCCCATACTATCATTACCGCCGCCTCGATGAACTTGGAGACCACCGTCGCCACGGCTGCGCCACTGACGCCCATTTCCGGCATACCGAGCTTGCCGAAGATCAGACCGTAGTCCAGGAGAAAATTGACTCCGACTGCCGAAAACGACGCGATCATGGGGATCGTTGTCTCTCCGCACTCGCGTATCACGCTGGCATACGCCTGACCTATCCCAAAGGGAAAAAGTCCGAAAAGTATAATAAACATATACTCCTTGCCATAACGCAGAGTGTCGGCGATTTTCGCCGGGTCGTCGTCCTTGCTCAGGAAAAGGGAGATGAGCGTATCATCGAAGAAATAGAATACTGCCATTCCCAGAGCGATTATGGCAGTCACAGCGATGAGCCTGAACCGGAACGTATATTTCTGCCCCCGGTGATCGCCCTTGCCGAAGAACTGCGCGCCGAAAATTCCCGGACCGGCAACTGCGCCGAACACGGTAATGTTAAATACAAAAACAAACTGATTCACAATAGAAACGCTGCTCATCTGCTCCGTTCCTATCTGTCCCACCATGATATTATCGACCATGCTGACAAGATTCGTCACAAAGCTCTGGAGGATCATGGGAATGACCATTATCAGCACAGACTTGTAAAACGCCCTGTCGCCTATATATTTTTTTCTGAAACTATTCATGCTGTCCTGTCACTTCCTTTTTCAGAGAATTTATGATATCAGTGAGCCTATATTATATCACCTATATATTTTTTTGTCAAGGGCTTGAAAAAAATGTCGAAAAGGTGTATAATTTAAGAGTGAGAAAAAACTTGCAATTTCTTCGGTAATATGCTATAATTATAAAGAAGAACTAAGCAGTTAGGATTTAATAAACAAATTTAATCAGTGGAGGTCTGTCTATGCTTTCAGATATAGAAATCGCCCAGAACGCGAAAATGAAAAAAATAAGCGAGATCGCTTCGGATCTCGGCATCAGCGAGGAATACCTTGAACCCTACGGTCACTATAAAGCCAAGCTCTCGGAGAGCCTTTTCTCCCAGATGGCTTTCCGTGAGGACGGCAAGCTCATTCTCGTTACCGCCATTAACCCCACCCCTGCCGGAGAGGGCAAAACTACCGTCAGCGTAGGTCTTGCGGAAGCCATGGGAAGGATCGGCAAAAACGCCGTACTCGCCCTCCGCGAGCCGTCCCTCGGCCCTGTATTCGGTATCAAGGGCGGCGCTGCCGGCGGCGGATATGCACAGCTAGTCCCCATGGAGGACATAAACCTCCATTTTACCGGGGATATGCACGCTATAACGGCTGCCAACAACCTGCTCTGCGCCATGCTGGACAATCACATCCAGCAGGGAAACGCCCTCCGCATCGACCAGCGGCGCATTCTCTTCAAGCGCTGCATGGACATGAATGACCGTGCGCTGAGAAATATCGTTGTGGGTCTGGGAGGCAAAGCCAACGGCGTTCCCCGTGAGGACGGCTTCAACATCACCGTGGCGTCAGAGGTCATGGCTATTCTCTGCCTGGCTACAGATCTGAACGACCTGAAAAAGCGTCTCGGCAATATCCTCGTCGCGTATAATCTTGACGGCGAACCCGTTTTCGCTGAGGAGCTGGGCTGCACAGGCGCTATGACCGCCCTGCTCAAGGACGCTCTTAAACCGAATCTTGTCCAGACACTGGAAAATAATCCTGCCTTTATCCACGGCGGACCTTTTGCAAATATCGCTCACGGCTGCAACTCCGTCCGTGCAACAAAGCTTGCCCTGAAATTAGGCGATTACTGCATCACGGAGGCTGGCTTCGGCTCTGACCTTGGCGCGGAAAAATTCTTCGACATAAAATGCCGCCGCAGCGGTCTGGAACCTGCCTGCGTAGTTCTGGTAGCTACTATCCGCGCCCTGAAATATAACGGAAGAGTGCCTAAAGACGAGCTGGCAAAGGAAAATATGTGGGCTTTGGAGAAGGGTATTGTAAATCTTCAGACGCACATTGAAAATATGCACAAATTCCACGTTCCAGTGGTTGTCGCTATCAACCGCTTCCACACCGACACAGACGCCGAAGTTAAGTTCGTTCAGGATTTCTGCGCCGAAATGGGCGTTGAGGTCTCCATGTGCGAAGTCTTTACCAAAGGCGGAGAGGGCGGCGTTGACCTGGCGAAAAAGGTCTGCGAGACTATCGAGCTGACAGAGAACAGCAGCGAACGTTTCCGCCCTATCTACGGCACTGAGCTGTCAATAAAGGAAAAAATAGAGAAGCTTGCCCGGGAGATCTACCGCGCTGACGGCGTGACCTATACCACACAGGCTGAAAAGGCTATCAAGGAGATCGAGAGCATCGGCTTCCGCGATCTGCCTATCTGCGTTGCAAAGACGCAGTATTCGCTGTCCGATAATCCTGCTCTTCTGGGAAAGCCCAAGGGATTCAGGATCACCGTCCGCGATGCAAGAGTTTCTGCCGGCGCAGGATTCGTGGTCATCTACACCGGCGACATACTGACTATGCCTGGACTGCCGAAGAAGCCCTCAGCCCTCAATATCGACTGCGACGTAAACGGAAATATTACGGGACTGTTCTGATATGATAAAAATAATAACCAAAAGTCCGGAGGAGACCGTGAAAACCGCCGAGAAGCTGGGGCGTCTCCTTAAACCGGGAGACTTCATCGCATACAAGGGAGGACTGGGCGCAGGAAAAACCACCTTTACCCGGGGACTGGCAATAGGCCTCGGGCTGGGAGACAACGTCAGCTCGCCCACATTCGCCCTGGTAAATGAGTACGCAGGAAACGGCATAAGTCTCTTCCATTTTGATATGTACCGCATTTCCAGCGAGGACGACCTGGAATCCTCCGGCTTCTACGACTACGATTTTCCGAACAATATTGCTGCCATTGAATGGTCGGAAAATATTGCCTATGCAATGCCGGAAAACACCATTTATATCACGATAAACACCCTCTCCGACCTGGAAAGGGAAATCATAATAGAGGAGGACGGACGCATTGCTGATGCTTGGAATTGACACGTCCGGAAAGACTGCGTCTGCCGCGCTTTTCGATACCGAAACAGATGTTTTTCTCGGCGAAAGCTCGCTGTATACGCAAAAAACACATTCGCAGGTGATAATGCCGGCGGTAAAAAGCATACTGGAACAGACCGGGAGATCCGTGTCCGATATTGACATTATCGCCGTGGCAAAAGGTCCAGGAAGCTATACCGGGCTGCGTATCGGAATTGCGGCGGTAAAGGCGATGGGATTCGCCCTGGACTGCAAATGCTGCGGAGTTTCCACCCTTGAGGGGCTGGCTTATAACAATATTGCTCACAAGGGCACTATCTGCTCTGTAATGAAAGCGAGAGGCGATCTGGTCTACGCCTGCGCGTACAAGAGCGACGGATATTGCCTGCAAGCGCTTATGGAGGAGAAAATTGTAAGCTGCGACGAGCTGGCGGAATTTCTTGCCTTTAACGGGACAGAAGTACTGCTGTGCGGCGACGGTGCGGCGGATTTCTTCATGACCTACCGCTCCCCCATGCTTATTATCGCGCCGCCCCAGGGACGTCTGCAAAATGCCTGCGGGATCTGCCTAGGAGCAATGTCAAAGGAATTTGTCACCGCTGATGAGCTGGAGGTTTCCTACCTGCAAAAGGTCAAGGCGGAAAAGGACTTAGAAGAAAAAAATTTAACCAAGGAGAAATGAAAATGATAGCTATTGGCTGTGATCATGCCGGTGTTGAAATGAAAAAAGCCGTAATCGCGGCTCTGACGGAAAAAGGCTTTCAACTGAGGGATATGGGTACCGACGGCGAGCCTTGCGACTACCCCAACATGGCGGAGTCTGTCTGCGGTCTGGTTGCCTCCGGCGAGTGTGAAAAGGGAATCCTCATCTGCGGAACGGGCATCGGAATGTCTATTGCCGCAAACAAAATAAAAGGAATACGCGCCGCTCTGTGCTCGGATTCCTTTTCAACAAAGTTTACACGTCTCCACAACGACGCCAACGTAATGTGCATGGGCGCAAGGACTATTGGCTGCGGTCTTGCCTGCGAACTGGCAGAAATTTTCCTCACCACTGGCTTCGAGGGCGGCAGACATCAGAGAAGAGTCGATCTGATAACGGCTCTGGAAAATAAATAAAGGAGTGTTACTATGTCAAAATTACATATCATCGACCACCCGCTGGTTCAGCACAAGATCTCTCTGCTGAGAGACAAAAACACCGGAACAAAGGAGTTCCGCGAGCTGGTTTCGGAGATTGCAATGTTCATCTGCTACGAAGCTACCCGGGATCTGCCGCTGAAAGAGATCGAGATCGAAACGCCTGTTGCCGTTGCAAAGACTAAGGTCATCTCCGGCAGAAAGCTGGCATTTGTGCCTATTCTCCGCGCAGGTCTCGGCATGATAGACGGTGTTACAGCTCTTGTTCCGGCAGCGAAAATAGGTCATATCGGCATCTACAGAGAGCCGGACACAAAAACAGCCGTGCAGTACTACTCCAAGATGCCCGACGACATCGCCGAGCGCCACGTTATCATCGTTGACCCTATGCTTGCCACGGGACATTCTGCCGTTGCCGCGATCGAGGAAATGAAAAAGCTGGGCGTCAAAAACATAAAGTTTATGTGCATTATCTGCTCTCCCGAGGGCGTTGAAAAGGTTCAGGCGGCTCACCCGGATGTAGAGATCTACACCGGCGTTATGGATCGCGGTCTCAACGAGGACAAGTACATCGTTCCCGGCGTAGGCGACGCAGGAGACCGGATCTTCGGCACAAAGTAACGCCGGAACGGAGGATCAATATGTCAAAAAGGGATAAAACAGACCGCGAGCTTCAGCAGGCTCTGGATGAGCTTCGGGATCTAAACGGCAAAAAGCCGAAACAGCGCAATGATCTGCTGGAGTTTTTCGGCGGACTGCTGCTTCTTGCCGCCGGATTATACCTGATCTTCAACAGTCTGACGGTCTCAAGCAGTTGGGGATACGGCGTGTTCCGGCTCGGCTCATTCAACGTGCCAAACGGAGCGATCTTCATTCCGCTGTTCATCGGAATTATAATGCTGTTCCTTATGGAGCGGAAAGTTTTTGGCTGGATCGTCTGCGCGGTAGGAGTGGTGATCGTGCTGACGGCGGTCATTATGAGCACCAGAGTGACATTCCGCCCGACAAGCGGCTATGTTTATGTGATTATGTTCGGAATGGCGTTGTCCGGCGGCGCATTGGTTGTAAGACAACTGTTTAAAAAGCCGAGGGATTGATAAACACCAGGGTTCAAAAGGGGCAATGCCCCTTTTGCAGAGTCCAGAGGCAGCGCCTCTGGCAGGGTTTGGGACGGAGTCCCAAATCGACCGGAGGTCGATGCAGCCTTC
>JAGBGT010000090.1 GCA_017935865.1 Ruminococcus sp.
GAATTTGAGAGCGAGGATTTCGGCTTTATTGAGGCTGCCGCAAGATTTAAATAAGGGAGAGAAAGGGCTGATTCAAGCCCTTTCAGTTTGTCGTAAAGCCCGATATAAGAAGGGGACGCTCTCTCTTGCAGAGCGTCCCCTCTTTCAAAACAGTCCACCGGACTGTTTTGAAATTCACCCCTTGCAGAGCGCCTAAAGGCATCATCGACCTGCGGTCGATATGGGACTCTGTCCCAAACCCTGCCAGAGGCGCCGCCTCTGGACTCTGCCAAAGGGACATTGTCCCTTTGGAAACTCAATGTTTATCGGCTGCGCCGATATGTGACAGAGTCCATTTTAACCCCAAAGCCCCTTTGGAGCGATTTTTTCAATTGGAGTGGATAATATGTCCGGAATAATTCTAAGGCAATCATTTATAATGCTCATGCTCATGCTCGTTGGCGTGATATGCGGCAAAACAAAAATCATCAGCTCCGCCGGAAACAGAGAGCTTTCAAAATTCGTGCTGCAAATCGTAAATCCGGTGGTCATTTTCATGTCGTATCAGACGGAAATGCGCCCGGAGCTGATAAAAAATCTGCTCATCTGCTTCGGACTTTCAGCCGCGGCGTTCCTGGTGATGATAGCCGCAGTCTACCTGTTCATACCGAAAAAAGATGGCAGGGAAACGGAAATAGAACGGTTTTCAGCCATTTACTCCAACTGCGCATTCATGGGAATCCCTCTCGCCCGCGCCATGTTCGGAATGGAGGGCGTGTTCTACCTGACCGCATTCATCACGATATTCAACCTCGTTGTCTGGACTCACGGAATCGTACTGCTGACCGGTCAGCGTGACATGAAAAGCATTGTAAAGGTCTTTTACTCGCCGACGATCATATCCATAGTTCTCGGACTTATCGCCTTTTTCACCAGGTTTTCGCTGCCGAAACTGCCGGCGGAGGTGCTTGGCTATGTTGCGGAGCTGAACACTCCCCTGGCGATGATAGTCTCCGGAGTCAGCATGGCTGAAACGAACGTTCTTGGAATGTTGAAAAAGCCAGGAGTATACAAGACGTGTTTGATAAGGCTGATTATACTTCCTGTAATATTAGCTTTAGGGTTCGCTTTCCTGCCCATAAGTGAGAAAGCCGTTCTGGTCGTTATGGTGGCAGCAGCTTCGCCTCCTGCAGCTATGTGTACTCTGCAATGCCTGAGATTCGGCAAAAATTATTTATACTCATCGGAAATTTTCACCGCCGGAACTGTACTGTCCATAATTAGCTTGCCAACGATAGTTGTATTTACGGAATTTTTAACAAAAAAACTCGGTTGAGTTTGTAAATAACGCCGATTTTTATAAAAATGTTTCCAAAAAGGTTTATTTTTTGAATCTTATGTGTTATAATATATAAAAATGCGGTGTTGCTAAAATCCGTTATAAATATAGAGAAATTAAGGACTTGTTTTCATAGGATTTGTGCGTAGGTTTTCGAGCGTAATTTTACCGGTGGCAAGGCGAAAAAGTGAAATCATACTGTCGTATGGTGAGCTTTTTCAACACAGCGATCGGTAAAATTTGCCGAAAAGGTACGTGCAGATCTTATGGGAACAAGTTCTAAGAATGGAGTTTATGCTGAATGGAAAAAAGAGGAATAAGCAAACTGGATCTGAAAAGACGCAACAGAATGCAAATCCTGCGGATAATCAGAGAATACGGCCCTATTTCAAGAGTAGACGTGGCAAGTACACTTGAGATCACAAGGGCTGCCGTAACGATCATCACCAACGAAATGATCGAGGAGGGCGTTCTCGTTGAGATCGGAGAGGCGCCGGTCAACGCTGAGAAGCTCACTAAAGGCAGAAGAAAAATACTTATCGACATAAATGTTAACAGCAGATTCGCCCTGGGCGCAACTGTTGACGAAAAAGAGGTCAGCATCGGTCTGACTAACCTCAATTCCGAGATCCTCGATAAGTCCAGCATGGTCATCGACGAGAGAACCACAAGCAAGGACATTATCAACTACATTATAAAGGCAAGCAATACGATGATCGAGAACAGCGCTCTTACAAAGGATAAGATCCTCGGTCTGGGCGTGGGAGTCGTTCCCTCTATGTGGGGCAAGCTGAAAATATTCTACAAGGACGGCGTTCTCGATTTCAGCAGCTTCATTGACAAGCTCTCCAGCGGTCTGGATATTGATATAAACTGCGGAAACGCTATCGGTCTTATGGCGCTTGCCAGCAACGATTTCAGGTCGCAGAGCGGCTATCAGACAAACACCGCTTTCCTGCACAACGGCAATCAGGTGAATTTGGCGATCGTCAACAAGAACGAGCTTTCCAGCGACTATGTTTCCTACACGTCCATGATAGAGCGTTTCATTGTATGCCCCAACGGCAGAAGCTATGAGGGCTATCCAAACGGCTCTGTCAAGGCTGAACTTTCGAGAAACGCGATGCTTTCGGCTATATGTGAAATATATTCAAAGGACAGGACTCCACTGCTGTTCGACCTCACCGAGGGCGACAAGAGCAAGATCTCCATGGACAATGTTTTCATGGCGCTGATGAGAGGCGAAGAGCCTGTCAAGACTGTTGTTGACGACATAATCGCCAAGTATACCGTACTTATCAACAATATAGCTATCAGCCATTTTGCAAAGAAGATAGTTCTTCATAATTACAAGATAAACGAGAAGCAGTTTGATTACATCAAGCGCGAGATGATACGTCTGGTAAGTGAGGAGATCGCTGACAGAGTGGTTCTCAGCAAGCTTGACGGCAAGAACAACTTCCTGGGCGGATGCGCGCTTATCATTCAGAATAATTTCTATACCAAGGGCGGTATGCATATCTAAGCGCCCCAAGTCGGCAAAGCCGACAACATCGGGTTTCAAAAGGGGCAATGCCCCTTTTGCAGAGTCCAGAGGCAACGCCTCTGGCAGGGTTTGGGACAGAGTCCCATGTCGACCGCAGGTCGACGTTTACTTTAGACGCCCTGCAAGGGGTGAATCCGAAAACAGTCCAGTGGACTGTTTTCGGAGAGGGGACGCTCTGCAAGAGAGAGCGTCCCCTAAAACTCCCGGGTTATTTCTTTCGCGGCGATTTGATAACTTCAGTTTTCAAAAACAGACACATAAAAAGAGAGAAATCTTCCTTTTAAAATGGGAAAATTTCTCTCTGTCTTTTTATATACGAACAAAAAGTTTATAAGTGAACGCCCTCTCTTGCAGGGCGTTCACTCTTTCCAAACAGTCCACTGGACTGTTTGGAAATTCACCCTTTGCGGAGCGCCTAAAGGCTGCGTCGACCTCCGGTCGACCTTGGGGCGCTGCCCCAAACCTTGCCAGAGGCGCTGCCTCTGGACTCTGCAAAAGGGGCATTGCCCCTTTTGAAACCCGGTGTTATCGGCTTCGCCGATTTGGGGCGCTGCCCCATGCCCCGTCTTTGAAATCCCGATATTACTCCAACTGCTTTCCCAGAAATCTGGCAGCCGCGGTTATAAGACTCTTGTGCAGATCTCCTGCATCAGTGTGCTTCTCCGACGTCAGAAACGCCACAGCGCCCGAAACATCGCCGCCGTTAATAATCGGCACAGCCGCGATAGCCGTTCTGTCAAGACCCTCAGCCGGGTAGAAACTGTTGCTGCCTCCGTCGGGACAGAAATACTGACCGCGATTCTCCATCACTGCCTCCAGTTGAGCCGAAACGCGCCGTTCCGCAGCTTCCCTCTTCGGAAGTCCGGCGGACGCTACCACATGATCCTTGTCGAAAACTATGACGGGACAACCGGCAGTCTTGTACATGACGTCAGCCACATTTGCAGCATTTTCGCACATCTCGCTGATCGCCGAGTATTTCTTGAAGATCACTTCGCCCTCGCTGTTGGTGTAGATCTCCAGCGGATCGCCCTCGCGGATGCGCATGGTGCGCCGTATCTCCTTGGGGATAACGACTCTGCCGAGGTCATCTATTCTTCTTACAATTCCTGTTGCTTTCATATATTACCTCCGCAATTATTTTTGCAGGGTTATTATATGAGATTTTTTCGGAAATATTCAGGGCAACACCGCACAAAGACTGCCTGACGGCTTTGCACGTCATATGCTTGCATATTTTCCGCCATATCATACAAATTCTCCTTGTAATACGCCAGTATTGCTGCGTCGAATTTGTGCAATCTGACGAAAAATCTGACTGCGCATCTGCCGCACAATCTCTGTGCGGTGTTGCCTCAGAACTTGTGTTCATAGGCTATTGCACGTGTCTCAATACCAGTCTCAGCAAAAAATGTACAAATTTAAAAAAACACGTGACAAATCAGAAAAACTGTGATATAATGGAGATAGCCGGTTTCATCTGCCGGCAAAATCATATGATTGGAGCGATCTTTATGTCAAAGAAACCCTTTTACATCACTACCCCTATCTACTATCCCTCCGGCAATCCCCATATCGGACACTGCTATACAACTGTTGCCTGCGATTCCATTGCCCGGTTCAAGCGAATGCAGGGTTATGACGTAATGTTCCTCACAGGTACTGACGAGCACGGTCTGAAGATCGAGCAGAAAGCAACCGCAAAAGGCGTTACCCCGAAAGAATTTGTGGACGAGATCGTCAGCGAGTTCAAGAAGCTCTGGGGCTTTATGAACATCAGCTACGACCGCTTTATCAGGACTACCGACGACTATCACGTTGAAACAGTACAGAAAATTTTCAAGGCTCTTTACGACAAGGGCTACATATACAAGGGCGAATATTCCGGCAAATACTGCACTCCCTGCGAAAGCTTCTGGACAGATTCCCAGTTGGACGAAAAGGGCTGCTGCCCCGAGTGTCACCGCCCTGTGACTCTTGCAAAGGAGGAGTCCTACTTCTTCAAGATCTCGACCTTTGCCGACCGCATCGAGAAGCTGCTGACGGAGACTGATTACCTCCGCCCCAAGAACCGCGCAAATGAGCTTGTAAATAACTTCATCAAGCCCGGTCTGGAGGATCTCTGTGTTTCCAGAACATCCTTCAAGTGGGGAATCCCCGTGTCCTTCGACGACAAGCACGTTGTGTACGTCTGGATAGACGCTTTGTCCAACTACATTTCCGCGCTGGGATATATAAACGGAAAATACGATGATTTCGAGAAATTCTGGCCTGCCGATGTCCACATGGTGGCAAAGGATATCATGAGATTCCACGCCATTATCTGGCCCGCTATCCTTATGGCTCTCGATCTGCCCATGCCGAAGCACCTGGCTGTTCACGGCTGGATCACGTTCAACGGTGAGAAGATGAGCAAGTCCCTGGGCAATGTTGTTGACCCGTTTGTGCTGGGTCAGCGCTACGGCTGCGATGCTATCAGATATCACATCCTCCGGGAGATGGCTCTGGGAGCCGACAGCTCTTTCTCCAACGAGATAATGATAAACCGCATAAATTCCGACCTGGCGAACGGCTTCGGAAACCTGGTTTCCCGTACCGTTGCAATGGCGGACAAGTATTTCGGCGGAACTCTCCCCACGGAGCGTGAGGCTGCCGACATCGACGAGGACTTCAAGTCCGTTATTCTGGACGCTGTTTCAAAGGTCGAGGAGCACATGGACGAGACCAGGATAAAACAGGCTCTGGAGACGATCTTTGCCGCCGTTGACCGTGCAAATAAATATATCGACGAGACCGAGCCTTGGGTGCTGGGCAGGGACGAGTCCAAGAGGGCAAGACTTGCCGCAGTTCTCTATAATCTGCTGGACGGAATCCGCATAATCTCTGCGCTTCTCAGTTGCTTTATGCCTGAAACGATGCCGAAGGTCTGGGAGCAGATAGGCGCGTCGGAGGCTGATATTGCTTATGAAAAGCTGTCCGTATTCGGTGTTCTGCCTGAAAATGTAACGGTACACAAGGGCGAGATCCTCTTCCCCCGTATCGACGTTGTCAAGGAGATCGAGGAGCTGAACAATATTATCAAGAAGAATATGGAGGCAGCCCAGGCGAACCTCTCCGCTGAGGAAAAGGGCGAGGCTTCTGCTGAAGAGATAGAGCTTGCTCCGGAAATTTCCATTGACGACTTTGCAAAGGTCGAGCTAAGATGCGCAAAGATACTCTCCGCTGAAAAGGTGAAGAAGTCGGACAAGCTGCTCTGTCTCCAGTTGGATGACGGCATGGGCGGACGCCAGGTGGTTTCCGGCATTGCCCAGTACTACACTCCCGAGGAGCTGGTCGGAAAGAAGATACAGCTTGTGGCGAATCTCAAGCCGGTGAAGCTCCGGGGCGTTGAAAGCTTCGGCATGATTACCGCTGCAGACACTCCCGACGGCGTAAAGGTTCTCTTCCTGGACGACAGCATCCCGGCAGGCAGCAAGATAAGATAAATTGCAGCATCGCACAAAGACCGCTTTACGGCTTTGCACAGCGTTGCCCGAACCCATAATTTACAGCTTGACATTTTCGCGGAAATGTCGTACAATTATGAAAATGATCCCCATGGAGGTAATCTTATGAAGAAAATTTTTTCTGCAATTTTTGCCGGAGTTCTGGCGATTTCGCCTCTTTCGGCAGTTTCCGCCTCGGCGGAGACCTACGGCGACGAAATGAATATTACTGTATTCGGCGACAGCATCGCTTCCGGCTACGGTCTCGGAGTGAAGGAGTACAGCTATCCGCAGATTTTAGGCGACTATTACAGCGCGGAGCTTGACAATTACGCCGTTCCCGGCTATGATACGGAGGATGTTCTGGGACAGCTCCGCGGACTTGACAGTGCGCAGAAGTCTAAGCTGGCGGACTCCGACGTGGTCATCCTCTCCGTAGGCGCGAACGATATGATACAGTATTCCTCGGTCTATCTGCTGAATATGGCGGACAGGATAAACACTCTGAAATCCGGCTACACGGCGGCAGATATCCCAGAAAAGCCGTCATTTGACGATGTCGAGAGGATGATAGATACCGACGCGTTCAAGGCTTACGCTGGAAATCCCATGAACGCCCTCAACATCAGCGACGAGCTTCAGACGCTCCGGACACACCTGACGGCAAAGACGGGCGACAGCAATTCACAGCTCTACGACAAGGTCATCGAGCAGGACATCGTCCCCGGCATTGAGGCTATAGTGGCGGAAATAAAGGCAGTAAATCCCAACGGACGGATAATTCTCCAGAACATTTATAATCCGCTCCAGTTCACCAAGGAGTTTGAGGCAGCTAATTTTACAGGCAGCTACAAGACGGTCATGACGCTGATGAAAACCACATTTAACCTTGTTACCAAGGATTTCGACCAGCAGCTCCGGGGCATCGAGGGCGTGGAGATAGCTGATGTTCTCACGGATTTTTCGTCATATTATATCGACAACGACACTGCTGCTGAGTACCGCTTCGGCTGGTATTTCACAAAGGTGCAGGCGGCTGACCGCGATGATATGGACATACACCCGAATCAGGCAGGACATCTTGCGATCGCGGCAAAGATAATCGGGGTTATCGGAGAGACAAAGGAGGACGGCGGACTGCTGAATCTTACCATGGCAAGACTGGAGGACAAGGCAGGATATCCGGACATCGCATTGCAGACCTACAATAAGACAGCCGGTGCATACTCACTTGGCGATGTTTACCAGGACGGCAAGCTGGACGCGACGGATGCAGCGAAAATGCTGGTGGAGTATTCAACTGTTTCCACGGGAAAAGACTCAACGCTGTCGGAGACGCTCCAGAAGGCGGCTGATGTTGACGGCAACGGAAAGATCGACGCGTCTGATGCGGCATCGGTACTGGTGTATTATGCTAAGACTTCCACCGGAAATACGATTACGTTCAAGCAGATGCTGAGAGGATAAACATCGGGTTTCCAAAGGGGCAATGCCCCTTTGGAAACCCGGTGTTGTCGGCTGCGCCGACTTGGGACTCTGTCCTAAACCCTGTCGATATTACATCAATTTCCCAACAAAATAATAAATAAATCCATACAAAAACGCCGTCGCCGTGCCGTATAATATTACCGGGCCTGCTATGGTGAATATCTTCGCCCCGACTCCCGTCACCCAACCCTCCGTCTGTGCCTCTATCGCCGAGGAGCTTATGGAGTTGGAAAATCCCGTTATGGGCACAAGCGTGCCTGCCCCTGCGTGCTTCGCAAGCCGCTGATACCAGCCAAGTCCCGTGAATAATGCGCTCAGGCTAACCAGTATCACCGAGGTCCACAGCGCCGCGTTTTCGTCGGATGCTCCGCCCGCTGCAAATGCGTTCCGGATGATCTGTCCTATCGCGCATATTCCTCCGCCAACGGCAAATGCCGTCAGCGTGTTAACTATGACGTTGGATTTCGGACGCGCTTTCTCCGCCATTTTGCTGTACATCTGAGGTGTAATGTTCATATTTCTGCCTCCCAAATATCTGATATAGTCGATTTGCTCTGAATTGCAACTGATTTTTTCAGTGATTTCCTAAGTAGACTGACTATAACATCATTATTTCTTTTTTTCAGAAAAATATACGAAAATCTATTGAAAAAATCAAGGGAATATGTTATAATGATTTATAATTAATGTCAGGGGTTCAAGTCCCGATTTGATATGGAGTTAAAATATGAAAAAAATACGTGCAATTTCTCTGCTCGTGGCGGCTTCCCTCTCACTGTCTGCCGTTGGCTGCGGAGATAAAAATGAAAAGTCCGGCGAGATCCTCAGCTACAACTGGAGCAACGTCGCTATCGGCGGCGGAGGTTATATCACCGGCATCGTCTATAATCCGACGGAAGAGGGTCTTGCCTACGTCCGCACCGACATCGGCGGAGCTTACCGCTTCGACAAGGAGCAGGATAAGTGGGTGGCTATCACCGACTGCTTCGGCGGCGACGAGTGGAATCTTATCGGCATCGAGAGCATCGCCACCGACCCGGTAGAGCCGAACCGTGTCTACTGCGCCTGCGGAACGTATATGAACGAGAACGGCGCAATTATGTCCTCCGACGACTACGGCAAGACCTGGAAACGCTTCGAGCTGCCATTCGGCTGCGGCGGAAATAACTCCGGGCGCGGCACAGGCGAGCGTCTCAGGGTCGACCCGAAAGATAATAAAAATGTCTGGTTCGGCTCTCGTAAGGACGGCTTGTGGAAATCTACAGATTACGGCGAAACATGGGCGAAAGTGGAGAGCCTGGCTGTGGACGGCGACTATATGCAGGAGAGCTGTTCTATCGGCATAATGTGGGTGGAGTTCGACCCCAACAGCTCCGATATGTATATCGGCGTGGCGATGACCGACGGAAACTGCGTTTACAAGTCACCGGACGGCGGCGCGACCTGGGAGGCTCTTCCTGCCAATAATCCGGGAATGTATCCGCTCCAGGCGGTCATCTCCGAAAACGGCAAGATGTACCTGGCATATTCCGACACCGCAGGGCCGAATGTTGACCCGAAAAACGGCGCAGTTTCCGCCCTGGATCTGGCAAGCGGAACGTTCAGCGATATCACCCCGGATGTGGGGGACGGTCACTATGGCGGCTACGGCGGGATCACTCTGGATATGCAGGAGCAGGACACTATCGTTGTAACGTCTCTGAGTTTCTGGGATGACAGAGGGCACAATATCTACCGCTCCCAGGACGGAGGAGCGACCTGGGATGCCTTGTATACGGCGGATGAGAAGAATTACGTCATGGATGTTTCCGAGGCAGACTGGCTCACCTGGGGCAGGGAGGAGGCTTCCATAGGCTGGTGGACTGCCGCCGTTGCCCTCGACCCGTTCAACTCCGATAGGGTGAGCTACGGCACGGGCGCGACTCTGTATTCGACGGAAAATCTCACAGACCTGGGCAGCGGAACGCCGGTGACTATCGCCTTTGACGCTTACGGAATAGAGGAGACGGCGGTCTTTGACATGGTGTGTCCGCCCTATGAGGAGGGTACGCCCCAGATGTATTCGATCATGGGCGACCTTACCGGATTTGCCCATCTCGATGTTACAAAGTGCCCCGACGACGCCCACTTCATGAAGAACGGCAATCCCACTTCCGTGGATTGCGGCTGGCTCAACGGAAACTGCGGAGTCTACACCAGCGAGTCCAACAAGTCCCTGAACTACACCACTGACGGCGGAGCGACCTGGAATAATATAAGGGTGCTGCCGGAGAAGTCCAATGGCGGTCATGCGGTAATGTCCACCGACGGCAAAATAATCGTCTGGACGCCTGCCTCGCTGACCGGAAAGCCCTATGTTACGCCGGATTACGGCAAGAACTGGTATTACTGCGAGGGACTGAGCTACGGCGCGGACATTGTGGCGGATAAGGTGAATCCCAAGAAATTCTATGCGGTCAGCGGCGGTACGTTCTATGCCTCCGAGGACGGCGGATATACATTTAAGCCTACTGGCGCGATTCTCACGGATAATGCCCGGCTCGTGCCCTGCGGCGACAAGGAGGGGCATATCTGGGCGTACAACAGCTCTTATCCCATGTACTCCGAGGACGGCGGAAAGACGTTTACGGTGCTGAAAACCTGTAACGCAAAGGCTCTCGGCTTCGGTGCGCCGGAGAAGGAGGGCGGCTATCAGACCATTTATATCATGGGAAACAACAATGTGGACGGCACTGAAGATCCCCAGGGAGACGGCATTTACCGCTCCACGGACAAGGGACAGACCTGGCAGCGGCTCAACGACGACCTGCACTTGTTCGGCAACCTTACCCCGGAGATAAGCGGTGATTACGAAGTCTTTGGCAGAGTCTACTTCGCCACCAACGGCAGGGGAATCGTTATGGGAGACCCGGCTGAGAGCGAATAACGGAGGAATTTATTTGATTTTAAAACTTAAACCTTTTCTCAGGTCTGCACTCTGGGGAGGACAGCGGCTCAGGGAGGAATACGGCAAGGTCTGCGAGCTGGAGAATGTAGCCGAAAGCTGGGAACTGAGCTGCCACCCGGTCGGTATGACTCTTACGGAGAATGATGTGGCTTTGGCTGATTTTATAGCCATGCACAGGGAAGTTCTGGGCGGAGGATGCGAAAAAATGCCTCTGCTGGTGAAGCTCATCGACGCCCGGGAAAATCTTTCGGTACAGGTGCATCCCACGGCGGCGTATGCGGCGGCTCATCCCGGCACGGAGGGCAAGAACGAGATGTGGTACATCCTGGACTGCGCGCCGGATTCCCATATCATACGCGGTTTTCGGGAGGATATGACCCGGGAAAGCGTGAGGGCGGCTATAGCCGACGGGACGCTTCTGGACAAGGTGAACAAGATCCCGGTGAAAAAAGGCGATGTTTTCTATATTCCTGCCGGGACGATACACGCTCTGGGCAAGGGCTGTCTTGCGGCGGAGATACAGCAAAGCTCCGACACAACTTTTCGGGTGTACGACTACGGAAGAGGCAGGCAGTTGCATATCGGGGAGGCGCTGGATGTTCTGGAACTGAGGGCTGCTTCCGTTCCGGTGCAGACATCGGGGAAAGTTCTGGCTGACTGCGAGTATTTCCGCGTCTGCCGAGAGGACGTGGACGGCGAGTCCGAGCCGGTGTTCAGCCGGGATTCTTTCACTCATCTGATGATAACAGAGGGCAGGGGAGAAGTGCTGGAGCAGGGCAAAATGTCCGGAAGATCCGCAAAAAAAGGCGAAAGCTTTTTTATATCAGCCGGCACGCGCTGGCAAGTAAAGGGAAAATGCAGTGTAATATATACTGTTAAAAAATAATCTCAACGGAGGAAAAAGAATGAAATATTATGTGGGAATCGACCTGGGCGGTACGAATATCGTGGCAGGCGTTGTGGACGAGAATTACAGCATCGTTGCAAAGGCAAGCACCAAGACTAACTGCCCTCGCCCGGAGAAAGAGATAGCCGACGATATGGCGAAAATGGCTGTACAGGCTGTGGAGAACGCCGGACTGACTATGGAGCAGATAGAGTGGGTGGGCATCGGCACGCCGGGAATCGCCAACAGCTCCACCGGAATCATCGAGTATGCCAGCAACCTGGGCTTCAAGAATACGCCTATGGTAAAGTACATCCAGGAGACGATCGACAAGCCCGTTTTCATTGAGAACGACGCAAACGCCGCGGCTTACGGCGAGTATGTTGCCGGAGCTGCCAAGGGCGCTAAGAACGCCGTGTGCATCACCCTGGGTACAGGCGTAGGCGGAGGAATCATCGTGGACGGAAAGATCTACGCCGGCTCGAATTTTGCCGGAGCTGAGATAGGTCATACCGTTATCGAGGTGGACGGCGCACAGTGTAGCTGCGGACGCAAGGGCTGTTTCGAGGCGTATTCCTCGGCTACGGGACTTATCCGCATGACTAAAGAGGCAATAGCCGCAGACCCCGAGGGCATTATGGCGAAATTGGCTGCGGAGAGGGGAAAAGTCAACGCTCGGACTGCTTTTGACGCTATGCGTGCCGGGGATGCCGGTGCAAAGGCGGTCGTTGACAAGTACATAAAGTATCTGGCTGCCGGAATCACCAATACTATCAACATTTTCCAGCCTGACGTGCTCTGCGTTGGCGGAGGCGTCAGCAACGAAGGAGACCCGCTGCTTCTGCCTATGAAGGCGATCGTGGAGCGTGAGGTCTACACGAGAAATTCAGAGAAGAATACGAAGATCGTAATTGCCAGCCTGGGCAACGACGCCGGAATTATCGGCGCGGCATTCCTGGGAAGAGCGAACGGCTGATGCAGGGTTTGGGACGAAGTCCCAGATCGGCGAAGCCGATAAAACCGGGTTTCCAAAGGGACAATGTCCCTTTGGCAGAGTCCAGAGGCAGCGCCTCTGGCAGGGTTTGGGACGGAGTCCCATGTCGACCGGAGGTCGACGTTTACTTCAGGCGCCCTGCAAGGGGTGAATTTCAAAACAGTCCAGTGGACTGTTTTGAAAGAGGGGACGCTCTGCAAGAGAGAGCGTCCCCTTTAAATTCCCGATTTATTTCTTTTGCGGCGAAAAGATAATTTCAGTTTCCAAAAAAGATACATTTCAAAAGACATATTAAATAAAAATAGAGAGAAATCTTCCCTTTTAAAAGGGGAAATTTCTCTCTATCTTTTTGTGTACAGACCATAAGTTTATAAGAGAACGCCCTCTCTTGCAGGGCGCACTACGTGCCGTCAACTTTGTCGCTTCGC
>JAGBGT010000091.1 GCA_017935865.1 Ruminococcus sp.
CACGTGTCTTTTTCGGCAAATTTTACCGATAGCCGCGTTGAAAAAGCTCACCATACGGGCAGTATGCTTTCGCTTTTTCGCCTTGCTCTCGGTAAAATTATGCTCGAAAATCCACGTACAAATCCTATGAACACAAGTTCTAAGCCTTGAAAATAGCCCTTACAAAGTTGTAGATGTGGGCATGGATGCTGTTATCGCCATGGTAGCCGCCGTTAACGTAGTGCCAGATATGGGGCACACTGTTGGAGGTAAAGTTGTTGTGATAACCCTCGGGAGTAGTGTAAACCACCGTGTCGTTGCTTCCTGCCGTCAGGAAGATAAGCGAGGGAGCAGCTTCCTCGGAGGCAAACTTGAATGCTCCGGTCGCGCCGGGAGCAGCACATATCGCTCCCACATATCCGAAGAGATCGGGATGCTTCATGCCGATCATCAGCGATTCACGTCCGCCCATAGAAAATCCTGTGATAGCGGTATTCTCCCGACCGGTCGCCACGCTGTATTCTTTCTCAATAAGAGGCATAAGCTCCGTAGTGAGAACCGTGTCGAAATTGTCATATGCCTGATTATTGGCATCGTCCATAGCCGAGCAGTTGTCCTGGGTCTTGCTGGAGTAGATGTACGGGAAAACAACGATCATCTCTTTTGCCGCACCCTCTGCAATAGCATTTCCGATTATCTGCTGGGTTGACATTGTCCCGTTTCCGGTGAGGATCATTCTGTCCTGGTTCTCCCAGTAACCGTGCATAACGTAGAGCACCGGATATTTCTTGCTTTTATCGTAATTTGCCGGGAGGAGAACGTTATAGCTCTTATTTCTGCCGCAGAAATTGGAGTAATAGCTCTTCTTTTCAAGCGTACCGTAGTTCACGCCGGCTTTTTCTGTTTTGGAGTCGGCAGTTTCAAATTCGCTTACCTGCACCAAAGGAGTATATACCGAGATCGTGCGCATTTTCTGTGATACTTCCGGAAGCTTGATCTCAGCCTTTTTCAACTGCACATCCTTGCCCAGCAGGTACTCCGAGAGGATAACCAGGTCAGCCACATTTACCTCATCGTCAGCGTTCACGTTAGCCGCATATTCAGCTCTGCTGTCTGCAAAGCCGTTGATAACGCCGCTTCTCATAGCTGCCATGTCGTAAGCGGAAACGCTTCCGTCGCCGTCAACATCGCCGGGAATGAAATCGGAGGGGTCTGTGGGCAGTTCAGGCTGTCCCTCTCCGGCAACGCCCGTGCCGTCAACAGCGCCGATAGCCTCGTCAATATAGAAATCCGTAAGGGACTCCTCGGTCTCGATGTAAATTTTCAGATCCGTTGCGCCCTCGGGAATAGTGTAGCTCTTATTGGTAAGCTGCGCCCATGTGCCGCTTGGCGCTGTGACCGACGCAATCTCGCTGTAGCCTGTTTCGCCGTCAGCCTTGGTATACTCCAGCTTCATCATGAACTTGACGTTTTCGCCGGAATTTTGCTTTACGTGGGCGGAGAAGCTGTACGGCTCGCCGCTCTTGAAAATGCTTGACGACAGTGCCAGGAACGCTCCGTTCCAAGCGGATGTTCTGTCCGAAACTTTCAGGGACTTGCTTCCCCACTCTGTATAATGCTCATCTGAGGAGACTGCTGTTGTATTTCCGCCTCTGTTTGTCCAGTTGTCGTCGCCGTTCTCGAATCCGCACTGGAACCACCAGCCGTATTCGTTTGGCTCTGCCGGCTCATCCCCGCCTGTGCCGGGAATCCCGGATGCGTTGGAAAGTGTAACCACAAAAGTTGAAACAGACTGAGCAGGTATCTGAGCGTTAAACGTGCTGCCGTTATATTTCATATCCGCCGTCTCTTCAAGATTCGCGCTGCCTGTTGTTCTATAACGGTCAACGTCGGAAATGCTGCCTCCGGAGACCGTGAAATTCTTGTTGTATTCAGTAGTGCCCTTGTTTACAGCCACAATAACGACCTTATCGCCGCCGCCCTTGTATGCGGACACGAAAACATCATTCTCCGGCTTCTCCGTGGCATCAACGCGGATGTATCCGGGGCGTACCCACTTGGAGAACTGAGACATCATATAGCCTCTTTTGGTGATTTTTCCGCTTTCGTCCATAAGACCGTAGCTTCTTCTGATGTACCACCATGTGTAAGCGCTCATGTTGCCCACTACCATGCCGTTATGGATGTTCTCTGCAACGTCAAGGGCTTCCGGCCAGCGGTTTGCGGAGTCCGCCTCGCTGTTGGGGACATAGACCTCGGTCATCCAGATCTCCTTGCCGCTGTTTTCCAGAGCCGGGAAATCCATCCAGTCTCTTGTTGTGCCGTAGAAATGCGTGCCGAAGAGGTCGCAGTTTTCCATAGCCTTGGCATTGTTCATGATCTTTGTATAGAATCTCTTTCCGCCGTCGCCGCCGGAGATCCAGGATGCGCCGTCAGGGGAGTACTGAAACGATTCCGGTGACATGAGGCGCGTGCTTGTGATAAGGTGTCCGTAATTTGCGACGAAGTCTGTCGCCTCGTCGGTAGACCAGTATGTCCACTCCGACGCGTAATCCGGTTCATTCTGTACCGAGATCGAGTACAGGTCAACGCCGTTGTTTTTCATGTATGTGCCGAAGTCGTTCAGGTGGTTGGCGTATGCCTCATAGTTTGACCGGGGCAGATGAAGCTTGCCCTTTGAGCCGCCGGATTCCGCCAGATTTGAGGGCGGTTCCCAGGGCGATGCAAAGACGTATGCGCCGTGCTCGGTAGCATATTTCGCAGCCGGAACAGCCTTATTCCACTGGTTCTTGTCCGGATTCACAAATACCCGGAGGACTGTAAGTCCAAGCTCGTTTGCGCCGTTTCCGAAAGCTGTCTGGAGCTGAGCGTTTGTCATGTCCTGACCCGTCCACTCCGGGTGATTGATTCCGCCGAAGCCGCGGATAAGCTGGTGCTCCTTTGAGATATCGACAGTAATGTCGCTTGCCGCACCTGCGTCGATCCTTGTACTGTCCCCGGCAGGCATGACCGAGAAACCGGCAGCCAGCATTGCAGTTGCCGTAGCAGCAGAAAGAATTCTGCTCATTAACTTTTTAAAATCCATAGAAATCACTCCCTTTAAAGTTTTGTCCTTAACGTTTACTGCTTCTTGAATTACAAATTTATTATATCATGTTCATAAAATGTTTACAACCCATTTTTTGCACATGAGGTGGACAATCCGGATTTGACTATACAAATCCGCCGATTTTTCGCCATATCGCAAAAAAATGCAGCCGTAAACCCATACGACTGCGATTTTTCTGATTTGTCCCTTACAACAAATTTCTATTTTATTATTTCATCCCTGACTGCTGTTGTGCAGATAGCAGTCAGGGAAAAATAACCTTATGAGAATGACCAACTGTCGAACTCAACGTCGCCGCTGAATACAAAGTAGATGTCCTTTGTGCCTGACATATCGTTTACTACTGCCGTTTCGCCGGTAGCCGGATTTGCGTAGCCGATAACGTCGCCTGTGGGTGAGCCTGCGCAGATCTTGATGATTCCGCTGCCGGAGGCGTTGACCTTGATCTCGCTTACGCCGTTTTTCAGATCAACTCCGCTGACCTTTGTCCATTCGCCCTTTTTGCCGACAACCTTTGTGTTCTGGAGTCCGGATGTCTGGATGCCCTTGGACTGATTCGACATCGTCTCCGCCTGAACTGTAGTATACGGATTCAGCTTCTCGATCTGGGATACGCCCTTCATTGAGCCGGATGCCGAGAACATACCGTTGCTGAACGTCGCCTCGTCAAGGTGGCATGAGCGGTAGTTTCCGCCCAGATCAATGCTGCCGTCAGTCGCCTTTGCCTGAATGTTCATTGCCCTGGACTGATGACGGCTGTGATAGAGCACATAATATTTGCCCTTGAATTCAACTATGGAATGGTGGTTGTTTCCGCCGCCGTCAAGCTGATAGGCAGCAGGGTTTTTCAGTGCGATGCCCTTGTAGGTGAAGCCCTTCATGGGGTCTGTTGAAGTCATAACTGCGATCTCTGCATTGCCGAAGCCGTAGGGATTTCCGCCGGTGCTCCAGTTTGTGCAGTAGGAGTAATAGTATGTGTTTCCGACTTTAAGGATTGAGGAATCCTCGAAAAGATAGGGGGGATTCAGTCTTTCATACTGACCGGAAAGGGAGGTCATATCGCCGCCCAGCTTGACAACTCTTGCCGTGCCGGGATCTGCTGCTTTTCCGGAGGGAACTCCGCCGCCCACATAGAGGTAGCCTGTTCCGTCGTCGTCAACGAGTACGGCAGGGTCGAAGAGCCATTCAACGTCGCCGAAACCGGGTGTAGACTTATTTATCAGAGCCTTGCCGATAGGATCGGTATACGGGCCCTCAGGAGAGTCGGCGGTCAGAACGCCGATTCCGCCTGCGCTGTCTGCGAAGTAGAGGAAGAACTTATCTTTTCCGTTGATAGTTTTCCAGCAGGCGTCCGGCGCCCAGGCAAATGATGCCCATTTCGCCGCGCCGTTTGTAGTTCTGCTGTTTCTGCCGGCAACCGGAATTGCGCCGTGGTCTGTCCAGTTTACCAGGTCAGCCGAAGAGAAGCAGTTTATCGTGCCGGAATTGTATGTGTTTACCTGTATCTCGCCGTTGGAGTTATATTCTACAGCGTCGTTGGTGGTAAATACGTAAAGTCTGTCCTTGTAGACCATAAAGCCGGGGTCTGCGCCGAAACGCTGCGTCCAGAGGACGTTGTTCTCGCCGTCGGATTTCCAGGAGCTGTTGATCGACAGTCCCTTGAATGCGGATTCCATTGCGCTTACGTCGACGGCAGGTCTGTTGTCGGGAAATTCCTTGATCTTGCCCAGTAGGTACTGGCTGAGGAGAACAAGGTCGTTTACCTCTACAGAGCCGCTTCTGTCAACGTCGGCAGCTTTCTTTACTGCTGCGTCGGTGATCTTTCCCAGAACCGCTTTTCTCTCGTTCACCATATCGAACGCTGTGATAACGCCGTCCATGTCGGTGTCGCCGAGAATGATCGCGGAGGGATCTATGGGAAGCTCAGGCTGACCTTCGCCGGCAATTCCTGTTCCGTTAACTGCGCCGATAGCTTCGTCGATATAGAAATCAGTGAGAGACTCTTCCGTCTCGATGTAGATCTTGAAGTTGGATGCGTCTGCCGGAATGGTGTAGCTTGTATTCACCAACTGCGCCCATTTTCCGTCGGGAGCAGTAACGCTTGCTACCTCGTCATATGCTGTTTCGCCGCTGCCGTCGGTATACTCGAGCTTCATCATGAACTTCACGTTCTCGCCGGAATTCTGCTTAACGTGAGCTGAGAAACTATATGGCTCTCCAGCCTTGTAGATAGTGGGGCTGAGTGTAAGTGAAGCGCCCATCCATGCGGAAGTTCTGTCGGTTACTTTAAGGGAATGGCTTCCCCACTCCGTGTAGTGTTCTTCATCTGAAACGGCGGTCTTATTTCCGCCTCTGTTTGTCCAGTTGTCGTCGCCGTTCTCGAATCCGCACTGGAACCACCAGCCGTACTCGTTAGGCTCGGGAGGAGCAGCAGGAGTGTCGAAGCCGTCATACGGTCCTACGGGAAGTGATTTGCCGTAGTCCATAAGAGCTGTATATGCCGCCTTCGGATTGTTGCTCTTGTCGTAGAGCGTAGGGCTTTTATCGCCGCTTATCCAGGTATTGGCGTCGTTAGGTCCCCAGACCTGGAAGAGGGTTACTTTGCCCTTATATTTGCCGCTGGTGTTTGCCTCGACGATGTGCTTTACGATATTCTTGTACTTGTCAGCCTGCGTCTGGAGCGACTGACCGGCGCCGCTGTCGATGGAAACGTCGATTTCTGTGACCTGGACGTCGATGCCAAGGTCAAGGAACATATCCATTGCTTTCAGGTAGTTTTCAGTGCCGGAGAATGTGTTGTGGGCTGCGTCGATGTGGGACTGCATTCCCATGCCGTCCAGGAGACCCTTAGCCGAAAGCGGTTTCAGGATAGTGTTGATGATGCAGTCGCGCTTGTGATCCCAGTATTCGTTGTAGTCGTTGTAGTAGAGCTTGCATCCCTCAGGAGCATATTTTCTCGCGTAGGTGAAAGCTTTTTCGATAAAGCTGTTGTCGCCGTAGACTGCTACATATGCGGACTTTCCGCCCTCGACGTTATTGTCTCCAGGCTCACGTGCGCCGCCGTTGTTGGCAGTACGATTGCTGTCGTCGGAGATGCACTCGTTGCATACGTCATAGGCGTAGAGGTTGAGCGTCGGATACTGGCTCTCAAATGCGGCAAAAACGTTTTTGATATAGCTTTCGAGACGCTGATCCATTACAGAGGGCGTTACCCAGTTTGCATTTCCGTTGAAATTCTCTTTCAGGAACCAGGCAGGAGTCTGGCTGTGCCATACAAAAGCGTGACCGCGGAAGGCGATATCGTTCTTGACGCAGAAATCGGCAATGGCAGCGCAGTTGTTAAGGCTGATCTTCACATTTGTGTTTGTCGAGCCGTTCTGCACAAGAACCGCGTCCGCCTTTGTCTCGTTTTCGCACTCGATGGCGTTGCAGTCCTTGAGAATATTAGCCTGGATAGCGGAATTTTTGATAGTTCCGCCGTTGAAGATATTTCCCACGCGGAAGCCGTAGCCTGCGAAAACGTCCTTGAGACCGTTTCCGTCGGCAGCGCTTGCCTCAAGACCTTTTTCATCCTTTGTGGTTATCACAACGTTGTCGAAAACGAAGTCGCTGACGGAGTCGGTCGTTATCGTCAGCTCATATTCGTAGGTGTTCGCCGGAGCTTTGAACTTTGCGGAAAGCTCAGTCCATTCGCCTGCCTTGGCGTTGACGGAGTCCAGCTCGACCGTAGTCGCCTCGTCGGTGTCCATATCCTTGTACATGAGGCTCAGGCGGAAAGTTTCGGCGGTATCAGCCTTGACCATTACGCTGTAGTCGTATTTCGTGCCGCCCCAGAGGTAGAAGCCTTTGGAGGAGGCGGCGCCCTCTTCGGGAGTATTTCTGCCGGTGACCAGCATACCTCTCGTTCCGTCCATACCCTCAGTGGGAACGAGTATCTCCTCCTCTTCTGTGTGGTGCCAGCCCTCGTAGGAGTTCTCGAAGGTATTGCTTACAGCTTCGGAGGCGAAAGTCTGCATACCTGCATACTCCGGCATGACTGCGAAATTGCTCATCAGGCAAAGAGCGGATACGGCAGCCGCCGCAATTCTTTTTTTGTTCAAGATAATCATCCTCTCGTTTTATTTTTGCTGATTTTCCGCATCGGATCTGTTCTATAATCTCCGAGATGCCTCCTTATAAAACGCCTAAGTTGTCCGGCATTCTTTGCAACATCTGCAATAGCGGTGAGTATATAACAGATCCGTCGAATTATGACCTTAACGTGTTCTTTGAATATATTATATCTCATTCACATTTTATTCACAACCCATAAAGTGAATAATAGGTGGACAATTTGAATAACAAAAAAATACTTGACTATACTTTTGTTATGTACTATAATAAATATGTAATATATACGTAATTTTTGCGGAGGTTTTTATCATGAAGAAAATTTCAAGAGCTTTTCTGGCTGCCGGACTTGCGGCAATTACTGTTTTATCCGTGGGATGCGGAAAAAAGAAATCTGCGGAGGAGTCCAGTAAGATACAACTGCCGGTTTCGGATTTCACCAAGACCGAGCATACGGAGATAAGCCTGTCTGTTAAGCCTGAAACGGTTCGGGCAAGCGGTATGACTATTTCTATTACAAACAATACTTCCGGCGACATTTCCTACGGCACGGATTTTCTTGTGGAGCAGCTTTTCGGCGATACCTGGTATGAAACGGCGTTCAATAGTATGTCGCTGTCTATGTCGGTCACCCTTAAACCGAAGGAGACTACGGAGCAGCAGATCAGCTTTGACAATCTCCTTGATCCCGGAAAATATCGTATTATCAAGACATTTGACATTGCCGGAGAGGAAATTGGCTTCGACTCTGAGTTTGAGATACTGTCAGAATAACAGATCTGCCGGGCATATGGCAGCCTTTAATCAAATATCTTGAATATATCCCGAAAGGATTGACAAAATTCCCGAAAAGTGATATAATACTTTGGTAATGTAAAATTCGCTTTTGCACTTTAAAGTGAAAGTGCAAATTGAAAGGAAGAGTAATATGTCAAAAGAAATTTCAAAACTTATGGATTACAGAGCAGAGATCAAGGTTCTGGACGCAACTCTCCGGGACGGCGGACTTGTAAACGACTTCCGCTTCTCCGATGACTTCATTAAAGCACTCTATCTCGCAAATATCCGCGCAGGCGTGGACTATATGGAGTTCGGCTACAAGGGCGACAAGGCTATGTTCGACGTTGAAAAATTCGGCCCGTGCAAGTTCTGCGACGACGATTATATCCGCTCGATCGTCGGCGAAAACAATACCGATCTCAAGCTTGCCGTTATGGCTGACGTGGGACGCTGCGACTACAAGAACGACATCCGCGACCGCAGCGAAAGTCCTGTCGATCTTATCCGCGTCGCTACATATATTCACCAGATCCCCACGGCTGTCAGCATGATCGAGGATGCCAAGAGCAAGGGATATGAGGTAAGCTGTAATATCATGGCTATCTCGAATGCCCGTGAGTCCGACCTCAAGGCTGCTCTTGATATTCTGGGCAAATCACCCGTGGATGTGTTCTACATCGTGGACAGCTTTGGTTCTCTTTATCCGGAACAGGTGGCGAGAACAGTGGAACTGTACAAGGAATATGCCGAGAAGTACGGAAAGAAGCTGGGAATGCACGCTCACAATAACCAGCAGCTTGCATTTGCGAACACCATTGAGGCGGTGGGAGACGGCGTTGACTGGCTTGACGCAACATATGCGGCAATGGGAAGAGGAGCAGGAAACTGCGCAATGGAGCTTCTTCTGGGCTTCCTGAAAAATCCCAGATATAACGTATATCCAGCTATCCAGTTCATTGAGAAGCATATGCCGGAGGTACGTGAGGCAGGAGCGGTCTGGGGATATGATTTCCAGTACATGATGACAGGTTTGCTGAATCAGCATCCGAGAACGGCTATTGAGTTCACGAAGCAGAAAAGAACTGATTATTCCGAGTTTTATAAGGAGATCCTGGCGCAGGAATAATAGTGGCGGATAAACACCGGGTTTCCAAAGGGACAATGCCCCTTTGGCAGAGTCCAGAGGCAGCGCCTCTGGCAGGGTTTGGGGCAGCGCCCCAAGTCGGCGCAAGCCGACAAACACCGGGTTTCAAAAGGGGCAATGCCCCTTTTGCAGAGTCCAGAGGCAGCGCCTCTGGCAGGGTTTGGGACGGAGTCCCAAGGTCGACCGCAGGTCGACGTTTACTTTAGGCGCCCTGCAAGGGGTGAATCC
>JAGBGT010000092.1 GCA_017935865.1 Ruminococcus sp.
AAAAAAGATACATAAAAAAGTTACATTCAAAAAAGAGAGAAACCTCCCCTTTTAAGTAGGAAAATTTCTCTCTATCTTTTTATATACGGACATAAAGTTTCTAAGGGAACGCCCTCTCTTGCAGGGCGTTCCCTCTTTCAAAACAGTCCACTGGACTGTTTTGAAATTCACCCTTTGCGGAGCGCCTAAAGGCATCGTCGACCTGCGGTCGACCTTGGGGCGCTGCCCCAAACCCTGCCAGAGGCGCTGCCTCTGGACTCTGCCAAAGGGACATTATCCCTTTGAAATCCCGTTTTTGTCGGCTGCGCCGATATGGGACTTTGTCCCATGCCCGTGAGATCTTCTTTTTTTCTTGACAAAATACTAAAAATATGTTAGTATCTAAGTATAAAGGTGCACAAATGCACCGGATAGAGAGGGAAATTATCATGAAAAAAATCTTTAGATCCGCTACCGCTTTTGCCGCAGTGGGCGCTGTTGCCTTTGCTGGTGCAGGCTCAGCTATTTCGCCGCTCCTCATAGAGCCGAAAAAATCCGCATCCGCCGTCGATGACACCAACGACGACTGGCTTCATGCCGAGGGCAGCCGCCTCTACGACATGAACGGCAACGAGGTCTGGCTTACCGGCGCAAACTGGTTCGGCATGAACTGCTCGGAAAATGCACCGCACGGTCTCTACGCCGCCGATGTTGACAAATTCCTGTCAAACGTCGCGGACAGAGGAATCAATATCATCAGATTCCCCATCTCCACAGAGCTTATCGTCTCCTGGATGAACGGCAAGCCCAACGCGGTACAGTCGGTTCAGGCTTCTTATCAGCCTCCCGTTGACCAGGTAGGCGAGGACGGCACTGTCACTCCTGCCGGCGCATACGGAAATATCAACAAGGATTTTGCCGAGGCGGACGGAAAAACTCTGAAAAACAGCGAGGAGATCTTTGATGTCATCGTTGCAAAGTGCAAGCAGTACGGCATCAAGGCGTTTATCGACATCCACAGCCCCGACGCCAACAACTCCGGTCATGACTATCCCCTGTGGTACGGCAAAGCCGGCGTCACTACGGAGGTATGGCAGGATTCTCTCGTCTGGCTTGCGGATAAGTACAAGAACGATGATACGATCCTGGGCTACGATCTGAAAAATGAGCCTCACGGCAAGCGCGAGTATTCCGGCACTACCTGCCCGGAAAATATGGCTCGCTGGGATGACTCCGATGCCGAGAATAACTGGGCAAGAGCCGCCACGAACTGCGCAAATGCGATTCTGGAGGTCAATCCCCATGCTCTGATCTTCATTGAGGGCGTTGAGCAGTACCCCAAGACAGACAAGGGCTATACCTATGATACCCCGGATATCTGGGAGGCTCCGGCAGACAAGTCGCCCTGGTACGGTGCGTGGTGGGGAGGAAATCTCCGCGGCGTCCGCGATTATCCCATCGTTCCTGACAGCGGCACAAGTCAGATCGTTTACTCGCCTCACGATTATGGTCCGTCGGTTTACGCACAGACATGGTTCGATAAGGACTTCACAGAGCAGACCCTGCTGGACGATTACTGGTACGACACATGGGCTTATATCGGCGAGGAGGAGATCGCGCCGCTGCTCATCGGCGAGTGGGGCGGACACATGGACGGCACAAAGAATCAGCAGTGGATGGAGCTTCTGCGCGATTATATGCTGAAAAATCACATTAACCACACTTTCTGGTGTCTCAATCCGAACTCTGGCGATACGGCAGGCTTGCTTGGCTACGATTTCTACGCGTGGGACGAGGTCAAGTATGGAATGTTCGAGCAGGCGCTCTGGCAGACTCAGGAGAGCGGCAAGTTTATCGGACTGGACCACCAGAGACCTCTTGGTGTCAACGGCACGGGACTGTCTCTGAATGATTATTACGACAGCTACGCCGAGACGGAGGGCAGCAATATTGACGGCGGAGCAAAGAGTTCCGGAAGCGTTGTAACGACGTCTCCCGTCGTACAGACGAAGCCGGCGACGACGACGGTGACAACAAAAGCTCCGGTGACGTCAACAGGCAAGCCGGATGAATCTGTGCTTTATGGCGACGCGAACGGCGACGGAACGGTCGATATTGCGGATGCGACGAGGATTCTCCAGTATATCGGAAACGGCGACAAATACGGCTTGGATGATAAGGGCATGAAAAATGCCGATTGTTTTGATCCTGGAAGCGGAATTACGGCTCTTGACGCACTTTCGGTTCAGAAGTATGATGCAAAGGTAATTGGAGAGCTGCCGGAATTAACGGATTAAGAAAATCGGAGAAGTCGACAACGGGGCATGGGGCAGCGCCCCAAGGTCGACCGCAGGTCGACAAACATCGGGTTTCAAAAGGGGCAATGCCCCTTTTGCAGAGTCCAGAGGCGGCGCCTCTGGCAGGGTTTGGGACGGAGTCCCAAGTCGGCGCAGCCGAC
>JAGBGT010000093.1 GCA_017935865.1 Ruminococcus sp.
ACTATGGGTCGCGTGATTATCAGATCATCGGAAGAATTGTAATCGCCGAAAATAAAATAACTCATTACTCACCTCTTCCCGTCTCGATGCGCCGCTGCTCGTTTGCCAGGCTTTCCGCAAGCCGCCGCACGTCCATTCCGTTTGAAATTTTCGGATTGTTGATGTTATACGTGTTGTAGAATATCTTCTGGCTTCCGCTTTCGGCGGAAACTGCGGTATTCCGGGCGTTTTCCTTTAGCGGTGTGACCCTGACACCGCCGTTCATTACCTGCAATAGCTCGGGTCCTGCCTCCGCTACGATGCCAGAAGAACCTGTGGGTATGTAGCCGCCGGTGGCGTAGTGGGGATAATATCCCATGTTTATGTATCTGTCTACGTCCTCTGGGCGGACGTAAATGCCGCCCTGACCGGCGCTGTTTATCATTTCCACGCGCCCTGAATTGCCCCACTGTGTATGGGACTGATTTAGTATGGGGTTATTTTCATAGAGCCAATTTGTGTATTGTGACATTCTTTCAGATACGCTCATGCCCATGATTTCGCCCATAGCCATACCGGATTCCTGCGCCCACATCAAAAGATTTGCATTATCAAACCCTGCATCAAGCTTGTCCTGCACCTTCATCAAGAACTCTTCGTCGAACTTACCAAGCAGTCTGCCGTCGGCATCGGTCGCCCAGGCTAAAAGCGCTGTAACGTCATATCCTGCGTCAAACTGCGCTTGTACTACATCCGTGTAATTCTCCCCGAAGATGTCCGTCATCTCGATGCCTGTGTTCTTCATCCACCTTGCCAGACTGCTGATGTCGTAGCCCTGGTCAAGCTGTTTCTGTACGACTTCGGTATAATTCTCCCCGAATACATCCGTCAATTCAAGCCCGGTGTCCGCCATCCACTCCGCCAGGCTGCTTATGTCATAGCCGCCGTCAACGGCTCGCTGTATCTGCTCCCTCATCTCCGAAGATATGAGCTGCGATGTCACAACTACCTGTTCCCCTGCCTGCTGTCCTGCCTCTACGGTAGCTTTCACGGCTCTGAATGCCGCGTCTATCTCATATGACGAGCCAACGTCTATAGCCGCTTTCAGCTCGTTCGTGCGCTCTCTCAGGCTCTCCTTGTAGGCAGCGTTCCTCTCAAAGTCTGTCTTTTCACCGTCTTTGAGTATCTGTCTGTTGGTGTCTTTGGCGGTGTAAAGCACATCCTCCGCCTCTGCATATTTTCCCTCGCTTATGAGCCGCATGGCGTCTCTGCCGCGCTGTTCGTAGTCAACAGCATCCTGATAGGATGAATAGGCGGTGTTGACGTTTGTCTCTGCAAGTTTTGTCTTGTCCTGAGCCGCTTTCAATGCCTCTGCCGACTTCAAAAGCTCTTCGTCAACTGCGACTTCCTGACTTGTTATCTGCTCCACAGTATAGCCCTTGGTGTTGAGCCTGTCGAAATTGCCCTGAGCTGCCGTTTCAAGAGATTTTGCCGTCTGATACTTCGTCTGAGCCACAGCGTACTGGGACTTCGCCTCCGCCTTAGCCTGCGCCATCTCCGCAGCCTGGGCATTGTAAGCGGTAAGCATCGCCTCCGCACGTTTTTTCTCGATGACCTTGTCAATTTCCGTCTGGAGCTGCTGATAGTTCTCTATCTGATCGCCCGCCATTTTATATTCCGTGCCAAGAGCGTCATTCAGCTCTCCTAGGATGTACTCCGCCCGGAGTTTATCCTTTGCCTGGACGTTTCCAGAGGCGTCGGCAAGATCGTTAAGTTCATCCCTCAATGCCTGTATTCGCCCGAATTCCGTGTCCACAGCTCCGGCGTTTTCTTCAAAAGAACTGTTAAGATCGTCTATCTTCGTCCGGGTGTCGCTGATAGCCTTGTATTCCTCCCGGAGCTTGTCGCAGACTTCGTCGGTCACGATGATAACGTCGTTGTTTTTGGCTATCCACGTGCCTACCGCCGTTGTTATGCCGATAATTCCGGCAGCCACGGCAACATATGGGTTTTTCAACATTATGCCATTGAATTTCTCCAGAGCGCCTCCGGCTTTTTTTATCTTGTCGGTAAGTTTAAGCGCTGCTACAGATGCACTGATACCCAGAATAAGCGGCTTAAATCCGCTTGCTTTTTCCAAGATCTTCGGCAGATTATCCACAACCCAGTCCATTTTATCAATGAGGATCGGCATAACTTTATTGGCAACAGGTTCGAGAAATTCTGTTTTCAGTTTGCGTTTAAGCAACTCCGCCTGGTTTGCCGCATCGTTATACTTTATATCCGCAATGTCTTTCAGGATCCCGGCAGTCTTGTCAGCTTTGCCGCTGACATCGGAAAGAGCCGCAATACCCTCAGAGCCTAAGTCCTCCCACATTGTGCCGAACAGATCGACTCCTGCCTGATTCTGTACGATCTTATCATCAAGTGCAAACAGCGCATCAATGGTCTCCTGAGCAGCCTGTTTTGCAGCTTCTCCGCCCTCTGCAAACTTCTG
>JAGBGT010000094.1 GCA_017935865.1 Ruminococcus sp.
AGACCAATCATAAACGGCACAGGAAATTACTATATCGAAGCACAGACCCGTGACCAGAGACGTACAGATGTTATCGTTGACTATCTCGGGAAACAATATGTCATCGAGCTGAAGATCTGGCACGGTGATGAATACAATACGCAAGGCGAGAAGCAATTGTCCGAATATCTTGACTATTATCATATTGACAAAGGCTACTTGCTCAGCTTTAATTTCAATAAAAATAAGCAAAGCGGTATGCACATGATCGAACTGAACGGCAGAACGATTGTGGAAGCTGTCGTCTGATTTTAATTCTGGGGCAACACCGCACAAAGACCGCCTGACGGCTTTGTGCGGTGTTGCCCTGAATTATAACGAAGCCGTTAGAACGCTTGCAAAGCGTTTTAACGGCTTGTTTTTATTATCGGAGCGTTTCAAACCTGCTCCAGTCGCGACAGTTACTTTTCCCTTATTTTTCAATTCAAAGTAACTGCATAATTACTGCTATACATTTTCTGAACCTGTTCCATTCGATTATACTGCTCTCCGATGCAAAATTCTTTCGACCAGGTCATATAGTACGCCCATGGGGTGTGCGATTTTTCCAGGATCTCAATATCCGGAATATACCCTACTTCTGCAAGTGCGGCAACTTTGTTTTTCGTGGTTTCGGCAATCAGCTTTTCATGATCTTCACGATAATCAGTTGCAGAATATTCAGACAAGTAGATATCTGTCGAAATGACATCAACATATTCGTCTCCCGGATAGCCCTCTTTCAGACGACAATTGTATGTGTGCTTGGTATCATCGCATACAGTTCCGTCATAATTGACAGACCAATAAACGCCGCCATATTGGAAATCAAAACAGAAATCTACAAGAAATCTGTAAGCATGATCTGCCATTTCAAGCAGTTCCGGTTTGTGAAGGAGCTGGTATGCAGAAGAATAAAACCACAGAATCCTGCTGTTGAGAATTACTCCCTTGACGCGTTTGACATCAGGATTTCCCTCAGCGTCTGCGTAACCATAGAAACCTCCGTTTGTTTCATCTTTCATTTTGTTCCAGAACGGAATCAGATCGTTTTCCAGATGTTCCTTAAATACTTTTGCTTCCATCATCAAAATATCCTTTCACTGTATAGTTGAATCTGATTACAAAGTAAGCCGGCTTTGCTGTATCAAACGTCATGTTTGCTTTCGATGATTCCATTATACACTTCTTCTCCTCCCCTTTCTATGCAAAAGAAAAGAAAAAATTGTACAAATCTATTATTTCTGATTGACTTTGCCGCTTGATTGCTGTACAATAGTAATGGGAGGGAAATGATATGCAGTTATTTGAATACATTGATATTTTGAAACAGCCTTACGATATTTTTTATACGAATTCCGTTCATTCTCCGCTTCACTGGCATTATTACAGCGAGATAATCTATATGACCAAAGGTTCCGTAACAATCACCTGCAATAATCGAAAGGCTGTGCTGAAAGAAGGCGACTTATGTTATATTTATCCGTTACAGCTTCATGCGTTTTCAGAAGTACAGGATACAGAAGTCCAGTATGCCGTGTTGAAATTTGATATTCATACGATCAATATTCCACAAGCGTACATCTCGAAATTCTATGATATCTTTATCCGAAGAACACAGGGAACCGATTTCTGCATGATAATAGACGGCAAACAACTGAACAGAGCCTCTATTGACTTTCTGATTTGTCGTACAATTCAGGAATATACCGACAAAAAAGATTTTTACGCATTACAGGTGCAATCCGATATTTATACACTGCTGATAGAATTTGCAAGGAAAACTGAAAAGGAATTTATAACTTCAAAAGGAAAGTGCACTGATACAGATTTTTCGTTTTATCATATTCTGGAATATATTGATACGCATTCCGGAGAACCGCTGGAAATACATCAACTGGCAGAAATGTGTCACATGAGCTATTCTCATTTCGCCAAACTGTTCCGTGAAAATTACGGACGCTCCTGCAAAGAATATATCACATACATCCGATTGAATAAAGCACAGGACTTGCTTTTCCATACAGATTATGACCTGAATTTTATTGCACAGGAAACAGGATTCTTTGATTGCAGTCATTTTATACGGACTTACAAGAAATGGAAAGGGATCACTCCCAAGCAGGAAAGAATGAAGCTTGTTTAAGGCAATATCCTATGAACACAATTTCTTACAATGATCGCATAAAAAATTCGCGGTATTGCCCTTAATAAAGCCGTCATAAGTCACATATGACTTTACAATAGCATCTGATATTTAGGTAAATCGACAAAATAAAATATTTTCACTTTACATCCCGGAAATTATATGATATGATTTCTTTGGCGATAGACGATAAATTTATCGTAATTATTCAATCAGGAGTGGTATCACATGAAGAAAAACATTTTTAAAAGACTGTTGGCAGCCGTCATTGCTGCATCAACTCTGGCATTTGCCGGCGGATGCGGTAAGAGCGAAAGCAGCAGCGGAGAGGGCGACAACTCCCTCCAGAAGGTCAAGGACAGCGGCAAAATGGTGCTGGGACTTGACGCTTCATTCAAGCCCATGGGCTACACCGACGAAAACGACCAGATCGTCGGCTTTGACATCGACGTTGCTGAGGAAGTCTGCAAGAGAATGGGAGTGGAGCTTGTAAAGCAGGGCATCAACTGGGACACAAAGGAGCAGGATCTGGACTCCGGCAGAATCGACTGCATCTGGAACGGAATGTCTATCAACCCCGGACGTCAGGAGGCAATGAACCTTTCCGACCCCTATATGTGCAACGCCATGGTATTCGCCGTTCCTGCGGACAGCAGCTATCAGTCCATGAGCGACCTTGAGGGCAAGATCATAGGCGTTCAGCTTGGCTCAACAGCTCAGACAATCCTCGAGGAGTCGGATATCGGAACAAAAACCACAGAAAAGGCAATGAGTACCAATGTTGAGGCTCTCAACGATATGGAAGTCGGCATGGTTGACGCTGTTTTCCTGGATTCAGTTGTAGCAAACTATGAGATCACGACCTCCGGCAAGGACTACAGGATCCTCCCCGACGGTCTGGAGGAAGAGGAGTACGCTATCGGATTCCGTAAGAATGACCAGGCTCTCCGCGACGAGGTGCAGAAGATCCTCGGCGAGATGAAGGCTGACGGCACTCTGGGCAACATCTCAACGGAGTGGTTCGGCAGTGACATCACGACAGTAAAGCCGGCTTCTGCGGAATAAGCATGGTGTGGGACAGAGTCCCAAAGTCGACCACAGGTCGACAAACACCTTCCGGAAATAATACATACAAAAAAGGCAGGGAAAATTCATTCTCCCTGCCTTTTCATTATATCAGCCTTTTTATTCTTCCTCTTCAAGCACAAGCTTAAACGGACTATATCTCTTATAAGCCCTCTTATTCTTCTCGACAACAAGCTTTCCGGATTTCTCTTCCATTTTTTTCACAAATGAATCCTGGTAGCGCTCGGACTGGAGACGCGTGATATAATTATCCGTCCAGTAGCCGTCCTCATTCATACGCTCTCTCAGATCACCGCGTATAACAACGTAGATAGCCTCGTCGCTGTAGTCGTAAACCTCAGCCTTATCCATGTCAAGCTCCCCGAAAATGAAGTCGTTGAACTTGTTGGCATTCTCGGTGCTCTCATCCTCTTCCTCAGTCTGCGCCTGAGTTCCTACTGTTTCGTTGGATGCGGCATCAGCGGTGGTCGTGGTGTTCTTCTTGACAAGGCGCTCGTTTGCGTAGGGGTCGGTAGTCGTTGTGGTCGTAGTCTCCGAAGCATCGGATGTAGTTGTAGTTGTGGTGGTAACGACGGCAACGTCAGCCGCAGTTGTTGTAGATGCCGCCTTGTACTCATCATACGCCTGGCTTACAGCCTCGACCTCCTGGAGCTTTTCCAGCTCGGTCGACTTGGAATTTATCTGCTCGGCGTACTCCTCTGCCAGTGTCCGGAGCTTTCTCTCCTCATCGGCAGACACTTTGTTGCCCTCGGAATCTGTAAGGCTGATCTGGAGATACTTGACTCTCGCATAATTTTCGTCGAAATAATCCTTAAGCTCGTCCTCAGAGCAGCCCTCTTCACTGTCAAAGCCGTAATAATGCTTGAAAATTGCCTGCTCCTTGTAAATTCCCAGGGCAATGTCAATCATAGAATCAAGACTTACGCCGTTTTCCGCATAAAGCTCATTCTGAGCATAAAAGCTGTTCGCCATTTCCTCCGCGCTGTCGATCTCCTCCTGAGTCAGCGTGCCGCCGATAGCCTCGAACTCTTTCTGGATATTCACGTAGTCAACGGCATATTCCGTCGCCTTGTTCTGTATCCAGTCAGTCGAATCAATGGAATCAATGTTGGAATTGCGCACCTCCTTTGCCGTAGGAGCAGTGCCGGTATTTCCCTGGAGGACTGATGCTGCCTCATCGTAGCCCTGCATTGTGTAATAAATGAAAACACCTGCCGGCACTTCATATCCGTCGACAGTGACAGCAGTCCGTGAGCCGCCGCCTATGTTAGGTGTGCATCCTGCCATGGACGCCGCTAATGCAGCAGCCGAAACTGCCGCTATTGTTTTTCTGATATAACTCATTTCACTAAGCCTCCGATAAATATAGAGCCTGTCCGGACGCGCCGGAAATCTCTAAGAAATTCATATACCATATTATTATACATTATTTTTTTCATTTTGTCCATAGTTTGGCGAAAATTTTTTTCGTACTTTCACATTTTTCTCAAAAAAGCATATAAAATAACATTTTTCGGCAGCATCCTGCACTGTGTTTTTTGTAGTTTTGCACAAATTATTCCTTGACAAATATCTGGCAATATGGTATAATTAGTTTGGTATATAAGTTTCAGATCGAAAGGACGATTACGCATGAAAAGCATCAGAGTAGGGACAAGCCGACCTTACAACATTATCATAGAACGAGGCTCTCTCAGCCGCAGCGGCGAGCTTATCTCAGCAGTTACGAAGTCAAAAAAGGCAGTCATTGTCACCGACGACAACGTGGACAGGCTCTATTCCCGGACGCTTCTTGACTCTCTGGAAAAAAGCGGCATCCAGGCGGATGTTTTTGTTTTCCCCCACGGCGAGCAGTCAAAGGACCTCCGGGTGCTTGGGGAAATATTCGACTTTTTATGCGAAAAAAGAATTACCAGAAGCGATTTTCTCATAGCTCTGGGAGGCGGCGTTGTCGGCGATATCACAGGATTTGCCGCAGCTTCCTTCCTCCGCGGCATCGACTTCGTCCAGATCCCCACAACGCTCCTCGCCCAGGTGGATTCATCCGTGGGAGGAAAAACTGCCGTTGACATTCCAGGAGGCAAGAACCTGGTAGGCGCTTTCAAGCAGCCTGCCCTGGTCATCTGCGACAGCGATACACTGAAGACCCTGCCCCGCCCGGAGCTTTCCTGCGGCATGGCAGAGGTGATAAAATACGGCATGATACGCGACGAGAAGCTTTTCGGCATCTGCGAAAGCCACAATATCGACAGCATTGACCAGGTCATGGACGATATCGTGTACACCTGCATCGACATCAAACGGCAGGTGGTGGAGAACGACGAATTTGACAGAGGAGAACGTATGACGCTCAATTTCGGGCACACACTCGGTCACGCTATCGAGAGCTGGCATCACTACACCGACTACACCCACGGCATGGGAGTAGCCGTAGGTATGTGCCTTATCACCGAGAGGTTCTGCGAAAGGGAGATCACTGAGCGCCTGAAAAAATGTCTCGCCGCCTATGAGCTGCCCGTCTCCACGGAAGCGCCCATGGATGAGCTTCTGCCTTTCTGCTCCACCGATAAAAAATGCGCGTCCGGCGGCATCAGCTTTATTGTCTGCGAAAAAATCGGCTGCGCTGAAATAAGAAAAGTCACCGTCGGTGAGTTCAACCGGCTTATGGAGAGATAAAACATGGATATTCGCATCAGCCCCTCAAAGCTCAGGGGAACTCTCAGCATCCCGGCGTCCAAGAGCTGCGCCCACCGCGCGATCATCTGCGCCGCCCTGGCAAAGGGTGAATCCCGGCTCACCGGCATAACAATGTCCAAGGACATCGAGGCTACAATTGCCGCCATGAGCGCCCTCGGAGCTTCTTTTGAAATAAACGGCGATACGGTCATAGTCCGCGGAACTGAGGGCGGCATTGCCTCCGCTGACATCGACTGCAACGAAAGCGGCTCTACACTGCGTTTTGTCATCCCCATTGCGGCGGCTATGGGCGTGAAAACTATTTTCAGGGGCAGAGGACGGCTTCCACAGCGTCCGATCGACATTTACACGCGCGAGCTGAGCAGCCGGGGCATAACCTTTCTCAGTGAAAATATGCCCTATGAGATGAGTGGAAAGCTCAACGGCGGCGTTTTCCGGGTGGAGGGCAATGTCTCCTCCCAGTTTATAACCGGACTTCTCTTTGCGCTTCCCCTGCTGGAAAACGACTCCGAAATACTGCTCACATCCCACCTGGAGTCGCGCCCCTACGTGGATATCACACTGGATATCCTGAAACGCTTCGGCATCTCTGTGGAGGAGACGGAAAACGGCTTCCGGATAAAGGGCGGACAGACGTACACTCCGTGCAGCGAGCGCGTAGAGGGCGATTACTCTCAGGCGGCTTTCTTTTACGTTGCAAACGCCCTCGGCTCTCAGGTGGACATACAGAATCTTCTTCCGGGAAGCGTCCAGGGCGACAGGCGTATTGTCGATATTATCGGCCGTGCAGTTGAAAACGGCAGGATCACCGGCTACAGCGAGGACTGCTCCGACGTCCCCGATCTCGTGCCCATTCTGTCTGTTCTGGGAGCTTACGGATGCAAACCATCTCTTATCTACAATGCCGAAAGACTGCGTATCAAGGAGAGCGACCGCCTTGCAGCCTGCGCGGATATGCTCAATTCTCTGGGCGGAAATGTAACGGTAACTGTCGACGGTCTGGACATCCAGCCCGTTGAAGGGCTTCACGGCGGAATCATTGACAGCTTCGGCGACCACAGGATCGTCATGGCTGCCGCTGTAGCTGCGCTCTGCTGCGACGGCGACGTCATAATCAGAGGGGCGGAGGCTGCCGAAAAGTCGTACCCGGATTTCTTCAGAGACTACAGAATGCTTGGAGGTAAGGCGGATGTCATTGATATGGAACAATAATATTTCGGTCTCCTACTTCGGCGAAGCCCACGACCCTGTCATCGGCGTGACTATCGCCGGACTACCGGAGGGCGAACACATCGACGCCGAAGCACTGATTTCATTTCTGAAAAGAATTGCTCCGAAGTCCTGCGGCGGCACATCCGTTCCATCCCCGAGAATCATGTCCGGCATCCGGAACGACCGCACCACAGGCGCTCCCCTCTGCGCTATTCTAAAAAACTGCGGCGTCGAGGAGGAAGTGGACGAGCCTCAGTCCCCCAGTCTCCGCGCAGGCAATGCGGACTACACCGGTGCTGTGCGGTATAAGGGCTACTGCGATGTGAAAAAAGCAGCTCACGCCCCCGAGAGATTCGTCTCTGCGCTTTGCGTTGCAGGAGCTGTCTGCGGTCAGATCCTTGAAAGAAGAGGCATCTACACCGGGGCGCACATCGCAGCTATCCACAATATAAAGGACAACCCTTTCGACCCCGTCAACATTTCGAGAGACGGCATTCTCAGCATCCGCATCAAGGATCTTCCTGTGATCAGCGACAGAAAGGGCTGGATTATGCTGGAGGATATTTCTATGGCGGCGGAATGCGGAGAATCCCTGGGCGGCGTCGTTGAATGTGCCTCGGTGAACGTCCCATGCGGCGTGGGTTCGCCTGTTTTCGACGGTCTGGAAAACAATATAGCAAGCCTGGTTTTCGGAATACCAGGTATCGCCGGAATTGAATTCGGAGCAGGATTTTCCTCCGCAGCAATGGTGGGAAGCCAATACAGCGACGGCTCATTTACAGACGGCAAGGGATATTCTGTGACGAAAACCAACAGCCACGGCGGAATAATCGGCGGCATCTCCTCCGGAATGCCCATAACCCTCCGCGCCGCGGTAAAACCGCCTAAAATCGGCGGAGACTGTGTCTGTGCCGTTCCGGGGGCCGTGGTCTGCGTGGAGGCTGCCGTTAACATAGCGCTGCTTTCAAATATGCTTGATTACCCAAATTTTTGCTGAGCGGAAAGGCAGGCAAGAAAAATGCAAGATGAAAACATTTTTAAGATGTCGGAAATGGCTGATATTGAAATAAGGGATGTGCCGACACTCAACATCCTCATCTGCTATCTCCTGAACAAGATCGGAAAGCCCGTGAATACAGAACATCTTTACGATATCCTCATTGACACCGAGGTGGTCAATTATTTCTGCTACCAGGAGTCTATCGGCTACCTCATCGAAAGCGGTCAGATAAAGGTCATGGCTGATGAAAACGGAGGAAAATGTTACGTCCTCCAGCCCAAGGGCGCCGCCTGTGCAAGAGAACTGAAAAATTACGCGCCGAAGTCATACCGGGATAAGTTTGTGCTGACGTCGATACGCTATTTCGCCCGGCTGAAAATGGAGCAGGAAATAAAAATCGACTACATTCCACTGGAAAGCGGAGTTTATGTCCACATCCGCTGTCTCGACGCAAAAAACGACCTTATGGATCTAAAGCTCTTTGCCCCGGACATGACCCAGGCAAAGCTTATAGGAGAGCGTATAATGCTGAATCCGGCAGGGTTCTACGGAAAGATCATTGAGATTGCCCTGTCCAACAAGGAGGACGACTATGACCTTTCCGACAATTAACGCCGCATTTCAGATCGGCGGACTCCCAAACTGGGCAGCCGTGCTGATCTTCATTGCCATTTTTATAGCGGCAGCCGTCATATCCGGATTCGTTTCATACAAACTGAGGACAAAACGCCTCAGAGAAAAAAATGACGTTGACGAGCTTCCGCGGAGGTGACAGCCATGTTTAACCCTCCTTCAATAAGGCGTGACGTAGAGCTGTACAGCAGTGCCCGTTTTATCGGATATGTTCACATCAACATCGTAGAGAAGCTGCTTGAGGAATTCAAAAAATCCGCAAAAACCGCAGCAGAGCGTATAAGCTGGGACAGGGTGATGCTGTATGCCATTTTTGATTACGACCCCAAGTCCCTGGCAATTTTATCTGTCGATTTTATGAACATTGTGCTGAAATACGAGGACTATGCCGAGTTTGTTGAAAAAATGACAAATTCTAAAAGATTTTTCTTTGTACGAGGAAGAAAGGAATACAAATATGAATAAAGGGAGGCTTATTTCCTTTGCGGCCGCTCTGTCTCTTGCCGCCGCAGCTTTGCCCTGTGATGCAGCCGGCGCGGATACTCACACCGTAACGGTGCGTGATATCAACGGAAACGAAACATATATCACGGTCGATCACGGCGACAGTCTGGATCTCAGCGGCATCGACGTTTCGGCTATGACCGAACATATTGACGACTATACCCAGAAAGGTTTCAGCTCCTGGAGCAGCTATCCTGACGTTATAACCGAGGATATCACGGTTCAGGCGCTCTATGTCCAGATGACGATTTCCTGCGACAGTGAGCCTGCCAAAACCGAATACTTCTACGACAAGGGCAGCATAATCACTGACGGTCTCGAGGTTTCAATAACCGTTCTGAGGCAGACTCCGGAGCTTAACGATCAGGGCGAATATATCGTCACCAGCACTATCGTACCTATCGAATCCAAATGCACCTCTATCCCCTCATTGGCGGATGAGGCGTTCGCCGGCGGCAGGACATCAGCCACGGTCTACATATATCCGCCGGGAAGCAAGCGCGCTATCTGTATCTATGATATAAGCTGCTTCAGAGAACTGGGTGACATTGACGGCAACGGCAAGGTCGACGCCTCCGACGCAGCAAAGATACTGATAATGTACGCCGACATTTCAACAGGCAAGGTCGACGGCTTCAGCGAGGATGCCGAGCTGCGCGGCGATATCGACAGAAACGGAAAAATCGACGCTTCCGACGCCGCACTTGTGCTGAAATATTACGCCGCACTTTCCACATCCGGAAGTTTTCTTTCGTGGGACGATTTTTTGCGGAAATAAAATTTGGAAATTGTATTGATTTTTTCTGGGAAATATAGTATAATAGTATGTGTATTAAATTCAATTTAAGGAGAAATAGTTATGTATAACGATCTTATGGATTCTATAGGCTTTGTTTCAAAGTACGACCCCGCTGTGGGCGCTGCTATGGACAAGGAGCTTGCAAGACAGCGCAGAAATCTGGAGCTTATCGCAAGCGAGAATATCGTCTCCCCTGCTGTAATGGCAGCTATGGGAAGCGTTCTCACTAACAAATACGCAGAGGGCTATCCCGGAAAGAGATACTACGGCGGCTGCCAGTGCGTAGACGAGGTCGAGGCCATCGCTATTCAGCGTGCCTGCGAGCTTTTCGGAGCAAAGTATGCCAATGTTCAGCCCCACTCCGGCGCTCAGGCAAACACCGCGGTTTACTTCGCAACTCTCCAGCCCGGTGATACTGTTCTGGGTATGAGCCTTGCCGACGGCGGTCATCTTACTCACGGTTCACCTGTAAACCTTTCAGGTAAGTATTTTAACTTTGTTTCCTACGGTCTGGACGACACTACCGAGACTATCAACTACGATACGGTTCAGGAGCTTGCAAATCAGCACAAGCCCAAGCTCATCGTTGCCGGTGCAAGCGCATATCCGAGAGCTATCGACTTCAAGAAGCTCTCAGAGATCGCTAAGTCCGTCGGCGCTCTGCTCATGGTAGATATGGCTCACATTGCCGGTCTTGTTGCTGCCGGAGTACACGAGTCACCTGTCCCCTACGCTGACATCGTGACGACAACCACTCACAAGACTCTCCGCGGACCCAGAGGCGGCCTCATTCTCACAAACGACGAGACTCTTGCAAAGAAGATCAATTCCGCTATCTTCCCCGGCACACAGGGCGGACCTCTTATGCACACCATCGCTGCAAAGGCTGTATGCTTCGGCGAGGCTCTCAAGCCGGAGTTCAAGGAGTACCAGCGGAAGATCGTCGAGAACGCCGCTGCTCTCGCTCAGGGACTCCTCAAGAGAGGCTTCAACCTGGTTTCCGGCGGAACTGACAACCACCTGATGCTGGTTGACCTGAGACCTTTCAACATCACAGGAAAAGAGCTGGAGCACCGTCTTGATGAAGTTTACATCACAGTCAACAAGAACGCTATCCACAACGACCCCGAGAAGCCTTTCGTAACAAGCGGTATCAGAATCGGTACTCCTGCGGTTACAACGAGAGGTCTTGGCGTTGAGGAAATGGAGAAGATCGCTGAGTACATTTACCTCTGCGCAACCGATTTCGAGAATAAGGCTGACGATATCCGCGCCGGCGTAACCGAGATCTGCGAGAAATTCCCTCTTTACAAGTAATCAAATTTATTGATAATCGGGCGGGCTTTTGTCCGCCTGAGTTTTTAGGAGTGAAAAAAATGTCTGCACCATTAGCTGACAAGATACGCCCGGCATCGTTGGACGACGTTGTGGGGCAAAAGCATATACTCGCCCCGGGAAAACCGCTGCGGAAAATCATCGAGGGCGGTACTGTTCCCAATATGATATTTTATGGCCCATCCGGAATCGGAAAAACTACTGTTGCCCGAATTATAGCCGAAAACTGCGGCATGACACTCCACAAGCTCAACGGCACAAACGCCTCCGTAGCCGATATCAAGGAGGTTATTTCCACTATCGGCACGTTCGGCTCGGAAAACGGTATTCTCCTGTACCTGGACGAGATACAGTATCTCAATAAAAAGCAGCAGCAGAGCCTTCTGGAGTACATCGAAAACGGTGAGATCACCCTGATAGCGTCAACTACGGAAAACCCATATTTTTCGGTTTATAACGCTGTTATCAGCCGGAGCACGGTTTTCGAGTTCAAGCCGGTTTCCGCCGAAGAGCTTATTCCTGCCATAAAACGTGGATTCGCAATTCTTTCGGAAGAAAACGGCTGCGAGATCCGGGCGGACGACGAGATCTGCCGCACTATAGCTTACGGCTGCGGCGGAGATGTGCGGAAAGCCATGAATACCGTGGAGCTTTGCGCCGTCTGCGGTGAGACGGAGAACGGGAAAATCACCATTACCGAGGATACACTGTCAGTGCTGGTGCAGCGGAGCAATATGCGCTACGACCGCGACGGAGACCAGCATTACGACATTCTCTCCGCGCTGCACAAATCCATTCGCGGTTCTGACGAAAACGCGGCTCTTCATTACGCGGCACGGCTCATTGCTGCCGGCGACATTATTTCGCTGTGCCGCAGATTGCTATGTATAGCTGCGGAGGACGTGGGACTTGCCTATCCACAAGCTATCGTTGTAACAAAGGCGTGCGTGGATTCCGCCTTACAGTTGGGCATCCCGGAGGCAAAGCTGCCAATCGCAGAGGCGGTCATTCTCCTGGCGACAGCGCCTAAGTCCAACAGCGGCGTAATGGCGATAGATGCGGCTCTGGAGGATGTGAAAAGCTGCGACGCCCTGGATTTTCCCCGGCATCTGCAAAATGTCCATTTTGACGGAAAGGGCGCAGACATTGTGGGGCAGCATTATCTCTACCCTCACAATTATCCGAACCACTACGTTAAGCAGCAGTATCTGCCGGACGCTCTGGCGGACAGGGTCTACTACCAATTCGGCGACAATAAGCAGGAACAAGCTGCCCTGATGTACCGCAAAAAACTTCTCAATGAATAATAATCATCCGGATCTCCAGGGGAATTGAACCTCCGGAATCCGGATTTTTTTATGCAGCAAAAAAAGACTGCCGCAGTAAATCAATGCTGTGACAGTCTCTTATTTTTTTACCATGTACCGTAGTCGCCAGGTCTGCCGTATTCACCCGAGTCGGGTTCTACAACAGGCGAATCAGTCGGCTCAACATACGGAGGATCGGTAGCAATAACCGGCGGCTCTGTAGGCGCTTCCGTCGGAGGCTGAGTATGAGCTTCCGTTGCAGCCTGGGTAGCCGCCTCAGTAGGAGCTTCCGTCGCCCCCACAGTGGGAGCTACAATTGCACCCTGAGGAATGTAGTAGATAATCAGCTTCTTGCCGTCCTTATTGCTGAAATAATCGCCAGCCTTAACAACGACTCCGTTTACCTGGAGCGATGAAATGCTGTCCGGCGTGCCATACTGATTGGAGGACTCGACCTTGGAATAGTTGGTGATTCCAGCCTCTTTCAGCTTGTTTTCATACTGCGACAGAGTAAGTCCCGAATAATCGGGAATAGTGCCGCCCTCTTTGCCCTTGCTGACTGTAAGCTTGATAGTGCTGCCCTTGGGCACAAAAGAGCCGGGATCGGGTTCCTGCTCGATGATGACGTCCACACCGGCTTCGTCGTTGTAGACTTCAGTGATCTCGAACTTGAAGTACTCGCTGTAGTTTTTCTCCGTCAGCTCCAGGAAATCTCCGATAAGATCCGGAACTTCTGTGTCGCCGTCACTGCCCTCGCCTGTAGCGTCCGGATCTGCTTCGTCAGTTATATTTCCACCGGAGTGGCGTGAAAATGTCTCATCATCTTCCGTGGCAGGTCTCAGCATATTCATGATGAAAACGCCGATAATAAGCAGTATCGCCAGGAGAAGTATGCCTATGATAACGGGCACTTTCAGCCTGTCTACAGTGTTGACCTTTTCCTCACGCGGCTCTTCAAAACGCCGCCGTTCGACCTGCCTGCTATCGCGCTCCGGAGGACGGTATTCCACATTCCGGTACTCCATATCCTGGGGCGGAACAGCCCTGCGCTCATCGTAATATTCAGGCTCGCTGTACTCCTCGGCGGAGTGGTCATGAACCGGGACAACCGGCTTGACCTGCACCGGCTGTTCAAAGAGCTTCGTCACCAGCTCGGTGATCGTCTGTATTCTGTCGCTGCCGTTGAGCCGCATACCGTCCATAATAGTTTTCGAGACGTGCTCCGGGATGCTGGAATTGAGCATCGCCGGCTCGCAGAGATCGTCATGCTTCATACGGCTCAAGGAATCCACCGGCATACAGCCTGTCAGCGAGCGGTAGAGCAGCGCGCACACGCCGTAAACATCCGTCCACGAACCCTGACGGCTGCTGCTGCTTGCGGAATACTGCTCCGGAGCAGCGTAACCCTTATAAAGTTCATATTCCAGCCCTGCATCGGCAGTTCGCACGGCAGAAATGCAGAAAGATGAAAGCTTCAGCTCGCCCTTTGTTGTAATGAAAACAGTTTCCGGACTGATAGCCCGGTGAATGATTCCGGCGTTATGGAGTATGCCGATAGTCGTAAACAAAGTAGGGAATAACCTGGAAACCTGCTCCCAACTAAGTTCGCCGGCATTATCCTTGAGAAAATCGAGCATCTTGATGCCCTCGATATACTCAAAGACCGTATATGTAGTGTTATTATCCGCAAACATATCAAGGATAGGATTTATGTTGGAATTGTTCCGCAGCCTTGCAAGTGACTTGTTAAGCTCGGTATACTCAGCCATAAAAGCCTTATATTTTGCCAGATTATTATAATTTACGCTGATAGTTGCCTTGTTTTTTACACGGGTACAGAAATCCACGGGCATATATTCTCTCAGCATGACTTTGCAGTCTGTTGAAAGATCCTGTCCCACATATGTAGCTCCTTCGCCGTTATATTCCAGAAGCTCACCCACCAGATAGCGGTCGCGCAGGACAGTGCCGGGGGTGATATACATGGGATTGCTGGGCGTTCTGTCGTCGAACCCGCAGTGGGGACAGATATGCTGATCCATGTCGTATTTTTCCATACATCTGTAACAGAATCTACGTTCTCCCAAAGCAGCTCCTCCTTTTGTAATAATAGTTAACATAATACAGCAGCCACACGGCTACACTTTAATTGTACCAGCATTCACAGAAAAAGTCAACTGTTTAATCGAATATGAAACAAATAAATCGGAATTTGTATTCGTTCTGAAATCTTTTTGTAATTTTTCTGTAACTTTATTTCAGGTTCAGCATCTCGCAGGCAGCAAGCATAACGCCTAACTTTCCGCTTGTATAAGTGATCCCACCCTGCATCCATACTGCAAACGGTTCGCGGAGCGGCGCGTCGGCAGAAAGCTCGATAGATGCGCCCATGGTGAAAGCTCCTGCCGCCATGATGACCTTGCTGGTGTAGCCAGGCATATCCCATGGCTCGGGAGTCAGAAAAGAGTCCACAGGCGCGCCCTTCTGGATCCCGCGGCAGAAAGCGGTAAGATGCTCCTCGTCACCAAGCTGTATAGCCGTTATGATATCGCCGCGGCTGTCGTCCTTACGCGGTGAGCAGGTGTAGCCCAGCATGGTGAACAGCTCGCTTGCAAAGGCAGACGTTTTTATAGCAGCAGCAACAACGTCCGGCGCGAAAAAGAGTCCCAGCAGCATTTCGCGGTTCATTCCCAGCGTGCAGCCAACCTCCTTGCCCATTCCCACACAGGTGAGGCGATAGGAACACAGCTCCACAAGGTCAGCGCGTCCGGCGATATATCCGCCGGTACGGGCGATTCCGCCGCCGCTGTTTTTGATGAGCGAGCCAATGATAAGATCAGCTCCTACCTCCGATGGCTCGCGCTCCTCCACAAATTCGCCGTAGCAGTTGTCCACGATGATAACAGCCTCCGGGTTGCCATTTTTTATTGCCTGAACCATTTTTTCAATATCGGCAACGGTAAAGGCAGGTCTCAGGGAATAACCGCGCGAACGCTGAATATACGCCACCTTCGCGCCCTTGACAGCCTCGGTCATCTTGTCGAGATCAGGTGTGCCGTCGGGGAGAAGATCGACCTGACCGTACTCCACGCCGTAGTCCGCCAGAGACCCGTTCCCCTTTTCCCCGGCGATTCCGATGACTTCTTCAAGAGTGTCGTAGGGCTTTCCTGTAACGGACACCATTTTGTCGCCTGTCCTCAGAACGCCGAAAAGAGCCGTGCTCAGCGCATGAGTTCCCGAGACGAAATTGAATCGCACAAGGGCGTCCTCCGTTCCGAGAACCTGCGCAAAGACCTTGTCGATGACTTCTCTTCCCACGTCGCCGTAACCATAGCCCGTCGAGCCGTAGAAGCAAGGTTCGCTGACACGATTGTCAGAAAATGCTTTGAGCACCTTTGCACCGCAGTATTCCGCAATTTTCTCGATTTGCTCAAAAGCCCCGGCGCAGTTTTTCTCCGCCTGCTCAGCCATTTTCATAAGCTCCGGCGGAAAATTGTATATCTTGCAAATATCTCTGTTCATAAGTAATTCCTCTCACAATTCGCCCTTGCTGACGTTTTCCTTTTCAACGTCAACACGTTCAAGGACGATCTCCCTTTCAATTTCTTTAAATCCGATCTCGCGGTAGAAGCTAACGCGGACATCCAGTGCAAGCAGAAACGCCCGTTTTCCCAGATTATTGAGAAACAGCGCCAACCATTTCAGAAACTCCCGTGCATAGCCGCTGCCACGGGCTGAGATCTTAGTTGCCACCTGCCCGATGAGTACGTAGTTGCCGATGTCGAATATCATGGAGGCAGTAGTGCTGTCCCGGTAGGTGAAAACGCGGCTTATCCCGTGTCGGCAGCGGTGAGATGTATCGGTATACCACAGCGAAAAATCCGCGATATTTGGGAAACCCTCGCTGAGTATCTTGTACACGTCCGGGAGGTACGGATCCATATTTACGAACTCCTCCGCGAATTTATAGCTGTTTTCGTCCGGAACAAGCTCGAAGATCGTTCTGTTCAGCACCTGATATCGTCCGCTTTTCTCCATTTTCCCGGAGATTTTTTTCAGCAGACCGCTGTCGCCCTCCACGCGGAACGGCAGGTTCATGTTGATGAAAATTTCGATCTCCTCGGTGTCCTCGATGCAGCCGTCGGTGCAGATTATCAGGGTCGAATTTATGATGAACATAAAGCCGAAACCCTTTTCATCGCCGGCGATCTTGTAGAAGCGGCAGAAATCATAACCCGGACCGTATGCTTTCATGTAGGCGAGCAGCTTTCTCCCCGACAGCGTTTTCATCAGCAACTGCCTGTCCAGCTCTTCCTCACTTTTTATCAGCTTTATCATAGCCCGCATATCCTTCCGGCAAGCTCTCTTACCAGTGTAAGTGAGTTTTCAAGGTCAGCAGTGTCAATGACGCATGATGGGCTGTGCAGATATCGACAGGGCACGGAAACGGCTATAGTCCGTACTCCATTGCCGCTGAGATGAATCGCTCCGCTGTCGTTTCCTCCGGCGATCATTGTCTTAGTCTGACATGGGATACCCAGTTCTTTTGCCGTGTCGAAAGCAAGGCGGTAAAGCTCCTTGTCGTATACAGTGCTCCTGTCCATGAAGCCGACCACAGGGCCGTCCCCAAGCGCACAGACGCGCTTCTGACCGGAAACGCCGTCGATATCCGCAGCAGTTGTCGCCTCCAGAACGATAGCAAAGTCCGGCGCAAGGCTGAAAGCGCTGACGCGTGAACCGCGAAGCCCTATCTCCTCCTGGACGTTGAACACGAAATATGTATCGTACTCCGTCCCCTCCTGAATGAGCTTTATCATCATGGCGCATCCGGCACGGTCGTCAATTGCCTTGGATCTCACGCAGTTTTCTCCCAGACGGACGAACTCGGAGCTGAAATACACCGGATCTCCCAGGCTGACGTATTTTTCCGCCTCCTCCCTGGAATCTGCGCCGATGTCGATGTACATACTGTCGGTTTTCGGCGGATCTTCGCGCTCCTCCTTTGAAAGATTATGAACGGCGGTTGAGCCGACAACACCGCTGATGTGTTTTTTTCCTACAGTGACCTGTCTGCCGAGGATAACAGACGGGTCGATTCCGCCGACCTCCCCAAAGCAGAGAGCGCCGTCCTCCCGAATATAAGTGACAATGAAGCCTACCTCATCCATATGGGCGCATATCATGAGCTTTTTCGCGGAGGTTTTCCTTCCGGGACAGAAGCAGATAAGATTGCCGAGATTATCGACGGTAAAATCACATTTGCCTTTTATCTTTTCGATTATATATTCGCGGATGTCGGATTCGTCGCCGGAAACGCCGTTGAGCAGGCACATTTCTTTCAGCAGCTCTTTCATTCAGCCTCACCTCCCATAAATTTACACAGAAGAACGGCGGTGTTCTCCACGTCGTTCAGGTCGATGACCTCCACCGGGGTATGCATATTCCGCAGGGGAATTGACACGGTGCACGCCTTTGCGCCGCTTCGTGCCACGGAGTACTGATCGGCGTTGGTGGAGGTCATGCCGTTCATCACCTCATACTGAAACGGAATGTTCCCTGACTTCGCCGCAGCTATGAGCTTATCCGAAATTTCCCGGGAAAGACAGGGAGAAATGCCTATCATCGCACCCTTGCCGAGATAGCCGCATTTCCGCTCATTTTCTCCCTGAGCGTAGGCAAAGCTGACGTCTACCGCAATAGCGACGTCCGGAGCGAGGCTATACGCACCGATTTTTGCACCGCGCTCCCCCAACTCCTCCTGGGCGGAGAAAATAACAGTCACATTGTATGCGGACTCCTTATCCCTCATAAGCTCCAGAGCACGCAGAATAGCCGCTATTCCACAGCGATCGTCCAGCGCACCTCCCGTGATGCGCGAACCGAGCAGACTGCGGCAACTGACGTCGAATGTCACCGTGTCCCCGAGGGAAACGATTTTATCCAGTTCTTCCTTTGTCATGCCGGTATCAATGGCGATATCGTCAAAGGACGATACCGTGCTTTCGCCCTTTGAGAGGTGCGGCGGAACAGAGCAGATAACGCCTTTTATCGTATGTTTTCCGTGAATCCTGACCTGCTGAGCCGGAAGAAGCCGCCGGTCGATCCCGCCTAAATTTCCGACCTTGATAAAGCCCTGGTCGGTGATGTAGGTGACAATCATGCCGATCTGGTCGATGTGGGCGTCGAGGACGAGATTTTTCTTGGAGGGACTGTGCGTGCCGAAGCTCCCGATGACATTTCCGCCGACGATTTCGGCGTCCGGGCAGAATTTCCGCAGCATCTCCAAAGCCGTCTCCGCCGCCGGAAGCTCGTTTCCGGAAGCTCCCGAAGCGTGGCACAGCTCAAAAATCATATTTTTAATATCCATAAAACAGCTCCTTTATGGTGACACCGTTCCAAGAACGCTCTGTCGGCTTGTCCGGTGTTGCCTTGATTTCAAAACAGATAATATTATTATAACATATTCCGGAAAATATTTCAATACAAAATCTCATAAAATTCATAAAGCGTCCCCGATAAAATGTTTATACAATTATTCATTGAATTATAAAGTATTTGTTGATTTATTATTGATAAAATTGCTTGAAATCAAGTTTAAAATGTGTTATAATGATTGCAGTGAACAACGGAGGAGAGATGATACAATGTTCGGCGATAATTTAGCAAAAATCCGCAAGCAGTGCGGTCTGACTCAAGCTCAGCTTGCACAGAAGCTCAATGTAACATCTCAGGCGGTGTCCAGGTGGGAAAAGGGCGCTTACCCCGACAGCGAGCTGCTGCCGTCCGTTGCGGCTGCGCTGGGTGTCACTATAGATCAGCTTTTCGGCTATTCTGCGGTGTATGCCGACCCTGACCTGGAGCTTATGATAAACGACAAGATAAGGCACACAGACGACGCCGAAAGAGCAGATATCGTCATGAAGCTGCTTTACTCTGTCATCGGCGCGTATACCGAATATCAGCATTCAAAAGTGCGTTATCCGGAGAATCTGGAGCTTGAAACCTACGCTGAGCTTCGCACGGACTATGAAATGGCGCTGGCGAGACTCAACGATGACTTGAAATACTGCTGCTTTGTGAAGATCCCGGAAGAGGGACTGTACCCTTACATCGGCAATGCGGAGCTGATGGTGAAGCTCTTCAGGACGCTGGCTGATGAGGATGCCATTAAGCTTATCTGCTACCTCGGCACAGGCTGGCGGAACAGGCTTCAATCCCTTGAGTTTATATCCAGAAATACCGGTATTCCGCTGGAAAAACTGAGCGCGATTATGAAGAGCCTGGACAGACTCGGGATCGTGTGGCGTGTGGCAGTTGACGACAAAAGCGACAATACCGATGAATCGTCTATTGTTTACGGCTATGTGAACAGCTCGCCCCTTACATTTATAATAATGCTCGCCAAATCCCTGACCCGGTATATCCGTTTCCACGACTGCGATATTTGTAGCTGGCAGCACGGTCCGTATCATATGCCGGCGGTCAATATTGATAAGCCCGTTCCGCAGGCTGGTCTGTGGAGCGACGAAGATAAAACAAATAACAATGAAGAGTCTGCCTAAAGACTCTAAGAGGAGGAAGATCAGAATGAAAAAAATCGGCTCAATGCTCACTGCGGCGGCGATGCTTGCGGCAGCGTTCAACGCCATGCCTTTCGCTGTAATGGCAGATGAGGGCGGCTACACCATGAACGTCACTGTAGATCTCGGGGGCGAGATCAAAAGTATCAGCCCGTACATCTACGGCATCAACGAGTACGGAAAACAGAGTGAATACGGCAAGGTCACCACTCACTCCGTGCGCCAGGGCGGAAACAGAATGACCGCTTACAACTGGGAAAATAACGCCTCAAACGCAGGCTCGGACTGGAAATACAGCTCCGACGACAACCTTTCAAGCTCCGACAGACCCGCTGATGTGGCGCAGGCTTTCTCGAAGGACGGCGAAAAATACGGCTTCGACTACAAGCTGACGACTCTCCAGCTTGCCGGCTATGTTGCTGCCGACAAGGACGGTCCGGTCACAGAGGCTGAGGCTGCTCCGTCATCCCGCTGGAACGAAGTTCAACTGGTCAAGGGAGCGGAATTTGCCGATGAGCCTGACCTGACGGACGGCAAGGTCTATATGGACGAATACGTGAACTACCTGGTAAAAACTCTCGGCGACTCCACCACCTCCACAGGAATGCAGGCGTACAGCCTTGACAACGAGCCGTGCCTCTGGCATAATACTCACAGCAGGATCCATCCCGAGCCGGTCGGCATGGATGAGCTGAGCAGCAAGTCTATCGAAATGGCGGCTGCAATTAAGAAAATCGACCCTAACGCTGAGGTTTTCGGACCTGCCCTCTATGGCTATACGGCTTACGACCACCTCGCCGACGATGAAAGCAGCAACGAGTGGGAGACGATAAAGGCTCAGGGAAATTATCACTGGTACATCGACTACTACCTCGACAGGATGAAGAAAGCTGAGGAGGAGACGGGAACACGGCTGCTTGATGTTCTCGACATCCACTATTACTCCGAGTCCTGCCGCGTGGGCGATGAGGACAGACTCCAGTCGGTGCGCACTCTCTACGAAAAAGGCTTTGTGGAAAACAGTTGGATAGGTCAGTGGTGTCAGGAGAATATCCCGATCCTGCCTACCGTTCAGGCTTCCATCGACAAGTATTATCCGGGCACAAAGCTCGCTATAAGCGAATACAATTTCGGCGGAGAAAATACCACCGCAACTATAGCTCAGGCGGAGGCGCTTGGCTGTTTTGCCGATGCTGAGGTTTACTTTGCGTCGATCTGGAGCGGCAACAGCTACCAGTACGCCGGAATCAACCTGTACACCAACTACGACGGCAAGGGCGGTCACTTCGGTGACACTCTCGTCCCCACCAAGACTGACGATGTTGCACAGGCAAGCTCCTATGCAGCTATTAACGGCAGCGACAAGGGCACGGTTACGGCTATGCTGACCAACAAGAGTTTCAGTGACAGCGAAAATGCGGTCATAAGCCTGGAAAATTCCGATGCCGGATATGAGGCGGCGGCAGTTTATGCGGTTTACGGCGATTCCGACGAGATCCGACTTATCGACATAATCAACGACGTAAGCGGCAACAAGGTCAATGTGACTCTTCCGGCGCTTTCTGCAGCTATGGTAGTTATTACTGACGATGCTTCCGATTTCGACGGTCTCCAGATCTACGACCCGGACGCTTTCCGTGAGGAATCCTTTGTGTATACCGAGTTTAAGCTGAACGAGAACGGTTATGTGGATGTTCCCGTTACTGACCCGGAGCATCTTTCAAAGGTTATCATTACTGCTGATGTTACATCGAAAATGGGCTCTTCCTGGGGCAATGCAGGATGTGCGGTTTCGATAAATGCAATTGACAATGAGGGTACGAAGTTCTGGACGTCTGAGGGATATAGCCTGAATCTGGGAAGCGGTTCGACCGCGACAGTTGAGTTTGACGGAACATTCAGCAACGACGGCGTTCCTGTGGAAGCAGTTGTAGCGGACGGAAAGCTGGAGTTCCAGAAGTGGTGGGACGCCTCCGAGAAGCAGGACAGCGGCGACGAAATCGACGTGAAATACACAAAGATCGAGGTTGTTTACAAGTATGACAACTCCACGCCGACTACTGACCCGACAACCGAGCCTACGTCGTCACCATCGGGCACGCTCAAGGGCGACGCAAACTGCGACGGAATAATCGACATTGCTGATGCGACAAAGGTTCTCCAGAGCATCGGAAATCACGACAAGTATCCGCTTTCCGCAGAGGGCGAGGCAAACGCAGATGTCGTTGAGCCAAAGGGCATCACGGCGCTTGACGCACTGGAAATACAGAAGTATGATGCAAAGGTGATAGACAAGTTTTAATTCAAAAATCGGGTTTCAAAAGGGACGAAGTCCCAAATCGGCGCAAGCCGATAACACCGGGTTTCAAAAGGGCAATGCCCCTTTTGCAGAGTCCAGAGGCAGCGCCTCTGGCGGGGTTTGGGGCAGCGCCCCAAATCGACCGCAGGTCGACGATGCCTTTAGGCGCTCCGCAAAGGGTGAATTTTCCAACAGTCCAGTGGACTGTTGGAAAAGAGAGAACGCCCTGCAAGAGAG
>JAGBGT010000095.1 GCA_017935865.1 Ruminococcus sp.
GTGCGTGGATTTTCGAGCATAATTTTACCGAGATTAAGGCGAAAAAGCGAAAGCATACTGCCGTATGGTGAGCTTTTTCAACGCAGATATCGGTAAAATTTGCCGAAAAGACGCGTGCAATATCCTATGAACACAAGTTCTTAATATTATTATCTTTATCAGACCTATTCCATTATAGTTCCTTTTCCCTTACTCTTCTCCATACAGAGGACTCAGGGTCAAACTTTTTTATGACACGTGCAGGAACCCCACCTACAATAACCGCTTCAGGAATATCCTTCGTTACCACAGAATTTGCCGAAATAATACTTCCTTTTCCGATAGTTACGCCTTGTTGGATAACCGCGCCCTCTCCTATCCAGACATTATCTTCAATTATCACGGGTGAAGCCGCGATTTTTCTTTTATTAGGGGGCGTACCTGGAATGTCTTGATCGCTTCCTGAATATTTTCCATGACTATTATCAAGGATCAACACTTTTGATCCCATTAAAACATTGTTTCCTATCTTTATCCTGTCAGCGCAGCGTATACTCACATTGTCTCCGATATTAACATTTTCCCCAAATGAGATCGCCTTGCCGGTATGCTCCCCGTTTACCTCTATTCTACAATTTCTTCCCGTTGTTAAATTAGTTCCAAAGTCAATAAAACGTTTACCGCGAATAACTATTGGAAATCTGACCATCCTTGCACATGGAAATAACAATTTTGTTTTTACCACGAAAATGACATTCTGTATAGTCTCAAATATCCCATAATTTGAATTTCTCTTCAATATTATCACCTATTCTACTATTACACTTTTTTGGCTCTGCTTTCAGCAGGCGGTGAGTATGATTCATAACTCCCATTGTTACCACTTTATTATATCAATTTTTGTACAAAATGTCAAGAGCCATTTCCGACAATAAATCGTGCTAATTAAAGCCGGGTTAAAGCTAAAACGCACAAAGGCAGCCCAGAACTTGTTCTCAAAATTATTTTTCCCCAAGCCCCGGGAGATAATCCACAATCCTTAAAGAATATTTTTCGGCAAGTCTGCGGCACTTCTCCATTGACGCGGTATCGGTGAGAAACGACGGATAATGGGCGTCGCAGCCGATGATAGCCGTATTCCCTGTTTCACCGGCTATTTTCAGGAACTTTTCGCTTGTATAGTGCCTGCCCTCCTTTACGCCGAGCAGGTTTATCTCCACGGGTATATCCTGCGACGCAAGATACTGACAAAGCCTGCTGTAGTGACGAGCGTATATCTCATCATCCCCAACATAATTCAGCAGATCGGGATGGGCGACGTACTTATACTTTCCCGTCTCCAATCCCCGGATGACCAGCTCCACATACTCAGCCAGCTCCGCTTCGGAGGACGTGACAGATCCGGTGTACGGCGCATCTGGTTCCGGGCGCATGAAGTGCTGACCCATTATCATGTAGTCCACGGGATAATCCGCCAGAAGCCTGTTCTGCTTTTCCATAAGCTCCGGGATATATTCCGCCTCAAATCCGATATAAATTGTAATATCCCCGGCATACTCCTTTTTCAGATCAGTCAGCGATGTGAAATAGCCGTCCAGATCAGAGGGCAGCATACGTGTTCCCGAGACATATCCGTCATCGAATATCCATGGGCAGTGATCGGAAAAGCCCAGCACCCTCATTCCGTGGGAAACGGCGGCTTCGATAAATTCCCGGTCGCTGCCCTCGGCGTGTCTGCATCGGCGCGTATGTGTATGGTAATTTGCAAGCATTGGTAAGACCTCCCATAATATTTCCTGTATAATTATACCACATAATAGTCAAAAAAGCAACATACGCCGATTAAAAATCTTGCCCTTGATTTCTTTACGTAAATATGTTATAATAAAATCTGTCAAAAAACAGGCGGCATCGCACCCCCGACGGTCTTGGTGCGGTGTTGCTCTAAAAAGGTGATATTATGGATATTTTACAGCTTATTATCGGTATAGCAGAGCTGGGACTTCTTGTGCTCCTGCTGATGCTTATTCTCAGACTTGCCCAGAACAAAAACAACTCCGGAAAAAAAGAAATTTCAGAGCTGAAAAAGCAGGTGGACATCCTCCAGCAGACCTCTGAAAGCCGGACGCGCCTTATTCTGGAGCAGACCTCCCGGAACGGCGAATCTATGGTGAACCAGCTCTCAGCCCTTGGAGGGGAACTGCGCAGCTCCGTAGAGTCCCAGCAGAACCGCTCCGCAGGTATCCTGGAAAAGATCGAGGCAAATATGAGATCTCTGAGCAGCGAAAACCGGGAAAGTCTCGATAAGATCCGCTGCGCCAACATCGAAAGCATGGAGCGCATCTCCAGAGAAAACCGCGAGAGCCTGGACAAGATCAACAGCACGGTAAATGAAAAACTGCAAAAAACTCTGAACGACAGAATTTCACAGTCCTTTGAAACTGTCAACCAGCGGCTGGCGGAGGTCTACGCAGGTCTGGGAGAAATGAAAGCGGTAGCCTCCGGAGTCTCCGACCTGAAAAGCGTTCTGTCCAACGTAAAGACCCGGGGCATTATGGGCGAACTCCAGCTTTCGGCTATTTTAGGGGAGATCCTCGCCCCGGAGCAATACGGGGAGCAGGTCGCTCTTGTCCCCGGCGCAAGGGAACGAGTCGATTTTGCAGTGAAGCTTCCCGGCTCTGAGCCGGATTCGCCGGTGTATCTGCCTATCGACTCGAAATTTCCCGGGGACACCTACGCCAATCTCAACGCGGCATACGAAAGCGGCGACCCGGTACAGCTTAAACAGAAGAGAGCGGCTCTGGATGCGGAAATGAAGCGATGCGCCAAGAGCATTGCCGAAAAGTACATACGTCCGCCTTATACCACGGATTTCGCGGTCATGTTCCTGCCGTTTGAGGGACTTTACGCCGAGGTCGTAAACATGGGGCTGGTGGAAGTCCTCCAGCGTGAGTACAAGGTGAATATTGCCGGGCCGTCCACCATGGCAGCCATGCTGAACAGTCTGCAAATGGGATTCCGGACGCTAGCTATCCAGCAGAAGAGCAGCGAGGTCTGGAAGATACTGGAGTCCGCCAAAGCGGAGTTCCTGTCCTTTGAGGAGGTGCTCAATTCCGCGAGAAACCGGCTCAGGCTGGCGGACAAGGATTTGGAAAAGCTTGTGGGCACGAGAACAAACGCTATCAACCGCAGCCTCCGGGAGGTCGCCGTTCTGGAGATGCAGCAATCTTGACAAGAAATTAAAAAAATGATATAATCTATCTCAGCTTGCATAATAAATAAACACCGGGTTTCCAAAGGGACAGGGCATTCCCATATATTATATTGTATTTTCCTACAGACTGTAACATAGTCTGTCTGATTTTGATTAGAAAAAGAAATAGAAAGGACACAAAATGGCTAAGAAAAAGGATTACGGAAACGACAGCATAACCATGCTGAAAGGCGCGGACAAAGTCCGCAAGCGTCCGGCAGTCATCTTCGGCTCTGACGGTCTGGACGGCTGCGAGCACTCCGTCTTTGAGATCATCTCCAACTCCATAGACGAGGCACGCGCAGGCTTCGGCAATAAGATCGTCATAACCTACTACCGGAATCACGACATCGAGGTGGAGGACTTCGGAAGAGGCTGCCCGGTGGATTTCAATAATAAAGAAAAGCGCTACAACTGGGAGCTGGTCTACTGCGAGCTTTATGCCGGCGGAAAGTACGATGAAAACGCCGAATCCTATGAGTATTCCCTGGGACTTAACGGTCTGGGACTGTGCGCTACTCAGTTTTCCTCGGAGTTTATGGATGTTGAGGTCATCCGCGACGGCTACAGGTATGACCTCCACTTTGAAAAGGGCAATAACGTGGGCGGTCTGAAAAAAGAGCCGTGCAAAAAGAAGCAGACCGGCACAAAAACACGCTGGAGACCGGATTTGGAGGTATTTACCGATATCAACATCTCACGGGACTTTTTCTTTGATATCCTGAAACGTCAGGCTGTGGTAAACCCGGGAATACTGTTCCTTTTCCGCATGGAGAACGAAGCAGGCGGCTTTGAGGAGAACGAGTTCTTTTACGAAAACGGCATCACAGACTACGTTGCCGAGGTCGCAGGAGATGACGTTCTCACCTCCATTCAGCACTGGACGGCGGAGAAAAAGGGTAAGGACAGAGAGGATAAGCCGGAATACAAGGTCAAGCTGGACGTTGCGCTGATCTTCTCCAATAAGGTGAAGCTGACGGAATACTACCATAACTCCAGCTTTCTGGAGCACGGAGGTTCTCCGGACGAGGCGGTAAAGCGCGGTTTTACGGCGCAGATAGACAGTTATATCAAGTCCGTCAACGGCTATCAGAAAAATGAGAGCAAGATAAAATATGAGGATATCGAGGAATGTCTGGTGCTTGTTTCATCCTCATTTTCAACGCAGACATCCTACGCCAACCAGACAAAAAAGGCGATCACAAACAAGTTTATCCGCGAGGCGATGACGGAGTTTCTGCGTCATCAGTTGGAGGTCTACTTCATTGAGAATCCCGACGAGGCAAAACGTATTGCGGAGCAGGTGCTGCTGAACAAGAGAAGCCGCGAAAACGCGGAAAAGACCCGTCTCAACATGAAGAAGAAGCTGACGGGCACTATCGACCTGGCGAACAGCGTGGAGAAGTTCGTCGACTGCCGTACAAAGGATGTGACGCGGCGCGAAATATACATCGTGGAGGGCGACTCGGCTCTCGGCTCGGTAAAGCTTGCCCGTGATGCGGAGTTCCAGGCGGTCATCCCTATCCGGGGCAAGATACTCAACTGCCTGAAAGCGGAATATTCCAAGATCTTCAAGAGTGATATAATTACCGATCTCATTAAAGTTCTGGGCTGCGGCGTGGAGGTGAACTCCAAGGCAAACAAGGAGCTTTCGACATTTGATATAAACAATTTCCGATGGAACAAGATAGTTATATGTACCGATGCGGACGTTGACGGTTTCCAGATACGCACCCTTGTGCTGACCATGCTGTACAGGCTTACGCCGACCCTTATCGAAGAGGGTTATGTGTATATCGCCGAATCGCCTCTGTTTGAGATAAACACAAAGGAGAAAACATATTTTGCCTATACAGAGGCGGAAAAGCAGCGTATTCTTGAACAGATCGGCACGAAAAAGCATACCATACAGCGGTCGAAAGGTCTCGGCGAAAACGAGCCGGATATGATGAACCTGACAACGATGAATCCCGATACGCGCCGGCTGATAAAGGTCACAGCCGATGATATCAAGGAGTCCGCGGAGCTTTTCGAGATACTCCTGGGAGACGACCTCCAGGGAAGAAAAGATTATATTTCACAGTACGGCGCGGATTATCTGGAGCTAGCTGATATAAGCTGATATTGCCGTCTGTTAATTCCAAATACACAAAGGAGAAATTGAAATGCCGCGAAAAAAAGAATCGCAAAAAAAATCCCCGGTGTTCAAACACGAGGCTTATATAGAAGGCTCGGGAAGTATCGTTGACGAGAGGATAACCGATACCCTGAAAAAAAATTATATGCCCTACGCCATGAGCGTTATCATATCCCGGGCGCTGCCGGAGATTGACGGCTTCAAGCCGTCCCACAGAAAAATTCTGTATACCATGTATAAAATGGGACTTCTCAGTCCGGATAAGGAGCGGTCAAAATCGGCTAATGTGGTAGGCGCAACGATGAAGCTGAATCCTCACGGCGACCAGTCTATCTATGAGACTATGGTGCGCCTTACCCGGGGAAACGAGGCTCTGCTCCACCCCTATGTGGACTCCAAGGGAACTTTCGGCAAGCAGTATTCCAGCAGTATGTCAGCCGCCGCCTCCCGTTATACCGAGGTAAAGCTGGAACGGATTTGCGCCGAGCTTTTCCGCGATATCGACAAGGACACCGTGGATTTTGTTCCCAACTACGACAACACCACCACAGAGCCAACACTGCTTCCGGCGACGTTCCCCACGGTTCTGGTAAACTCAAATACCGGCATTGCCGTCTCCATGGCAAGCAATGTCTGCCCCTTTAATCTGGCGGAGATATGCGAGACGACTATCGCCCTGATGAAAAACCCCGACCACGACATAATAAGCACCCTGAAAGGCCCTGATTTCCCCGGCGGAGGCTACCTGCTCTACGACGAAAATGAGCTGAACAAGGTCTTTGACACCGGCAGAGGAAGCATCAAGCTGCGATGCAAATACGGCTATGACAAGGCGTCAAACTGCCTGGAAATAACGGAGATACCCTACAGCACTACCGTCGAGGCGATAAAGTCCAAGGTAGTCGACCTGGTCAAGGCTGGAAAGCTCCGCGAAGTGTCATATATCCGTGACGAAACGGGCATTGACGGTCTGAAGATCGCCATTGACCTGAAACGCGGCGTCGACCCGGATAAGCTCATGCAGAAGCTGTACAGGCTCACTCCGCTCCAGGACAGCTACTCCTGCAACTTCAACATCCTCGTTGCAGGTACGCCGAAAGTCATGGGAGTACGCGAGATACTGACAGAGTGGATAGCTTTCCGCGAGGAGTGTGTGAAGCGGCGCACATACTTCGACCTGCAAAAGAAAAAAGAAAAGCTCCATCTGCTGGAGGCACTGGCAAAGATACTTCTGGACATAGACAAGGCGATAAAGATAATCCGCGAGACGGAGAACGAGGACGACGTTGTCCCGAACCTGATGATAGGCTTCGGCATAGACGAGATCCAGGCGGAATATGTGGCTGAGATCAAGCTGAGGAATATCAACAGGCAGTATATACTCCGCCGGATAGACGACGTTGACCAGCTAAAAAAGGATGTGGCGGAGCTGGAGGAGATCCTCCGCGACCGGAACAAGATCCGCAAAATAATAATCACCGAGCTGAAAGACGTTGCCAAAAACTACGGTCAGCCCAGAAAGACGCAGTTCTATTACATCACCGACGTGGAGGAAGAGGAGGATATCGACGATACTCCCGATTATCCGGTACATCTCTTCATCTCTGACAGCGGCTATTTCAAGAAGATAACTCCTCAGTCCCTGAGAATGAGCGGCGAGCAGAAGCTTAAAGAGGGCGATTTTATCAGCGCTGCCTATGAAGCGACAAACAAAACGGAGCTGATCTTCTTTACGGACAAGGGGCAGGCGTATAAATCCCGGGCGAGCGCGTTCGAGGACAGCAAGGCGAGCGTTCTCGGCGATTATATTCCGGCAAAGCTGGGATTTGACGAGGGAGAGAACCTGAAAACAATGATTCCCACCACGGATTACAGCGGATATATGCTGTTTTTCTTTGAGAACGGCAAGGCGGCGAAGATACCGGTCAGCGCCTACGAGACCAAAACTAACCGGAAAAAGCTTGCAAAGGCGTTTTCCGACAAATCACCTCTTGCGGCGGCTGTTTTTGTCGGGGAGGATGCGGATATACTTCTGCGCAGCACAACGGGTCATGCGCTGATTTTCAACACGGCGATGATACTCCCGAAAGCGACGAGGGATTCCCAGGGCGTTCAGGTAATGACGCTGAGGAAAAACGGAGTACTTGCCTCGGCGGAGGTAGTTTCGCAGGAGGCTGCGGCGGAGCTGGAGAAATACCGGGTCAAATCAGTTCCCTCGGCAGGAAAGCCGGCTAAGGATATGGGCGACGTTAACCAGTTGAGCTTGTAATGACGCCAAATCGGGGTTTGGGGCAGCGCCCCAAGTCGGCGCAGCCGACAA
>JAGBGT010000096.1 GCA_017935865.1 Ruminococcus sp.
AGAGGAGTCGAACCTCCGGCCTACTGCTTAGGAGGCAGTCGCTCTATCCTACTGAGCTATTGGGACACATACACTCACTGATTTATATTTTACCATATTTTTTATAATATTTCAAGTACTATCGCATATCTTTTATTTTTTTAACAATAAAATGGGCTGTGATGAATTTTTCCTGTATTTTTTGATGTACCCTTTTTGAAAACTGAAGGCAACATCGCCCAAAGACCGCCTTACGGCTTTGGGCGATGTTGCCTTTATAGGGGACGCTCTATCTGGCAGCGCGTCCTCTCTGTTGTCACCTAAAATGCCGACAGCATCCCACCAGCATATTCCAGGTATCACGGTCCACCACGCAGTCATCGGGAAGTCCGCACTTTTTCCGGAAAAACCTCACGGCTTCCTCCATATCGTCCATAAATTCTCCGCTGACACTCACCGGAGGAATGTTGTCGCAGGCTTTCCCCAGCTCCTGGAACATACTCTGTATCACCCAGACAGGCAGTCCCACGTCCCCTTTCTGCCACTTCTGCCCGCTATAGTAAAAGGGCTGGTAGGCATCCGGCGTAATTCTGGATAATCTGATGTAAACCGCCGTGATCTTATTCCATGTATCACTGTCGATCTCCCCTGTTATGGGCAAGCCGTTATCCTGCTGAAAATCGCGGACTGCCGCTCTTGTTCTGTCGCCGTAGACCCCGTTCGGAAAAACCGTCATCAAATCGCCGGATAAAAGCTGTATCTGCCCAAGATAACGCTGTATTTCCGATATATGCTCCCGCTTCTGTTTTTCTGAAAATCCCATGCTTTCCTCCTAACTGATAGTATATCCGGGATCCTGATATGGACGCTTGTCAAATCCGAACCGCAGATCAGAATAAACCCCGGCAATAGAATCCCAGGTTACAGGCCCGATAATTCCCGTTGGCTCTATTCCGAACTGCCGCTGAAATTCCATCACGGAGCGTTTGGTCATCTGCCCGAAATATCCGGTGTTATTTACCGCCGGGATATTGCTGTAGGTATCGTGGATAAGCGTCAGGTACTCCTGCATTATCCGGACAGAATCGCCTCTTGCGCCCTCTTTCAGCACAGTTCCGGGATAAAGCGCGACGGAGGTATACTCCGGACGGACGGACTCGGTGATTCCCATATAAGCCCGGTAAAGGTCGATTTTCGTCTGACGATCCAGAACTCCTGTCTCCGGAATGCCAAAAACCCGCTGGAACGATTTCAGCGACGCCTCGGTTTCCGGGCCGAAGTAGCCCGTTATCTCAACCGGTGTGACAGCCTCGTAGTACGCACCTATGACCGTAAGGTAATATTGTAGATTTCTTACCTCCGAACCCTCCATGCCTATACGCAGATCTTCGACAAAAACCGGGCTTATTTCGTCATATGAAACGCCCTCGGAGTTCAGTTCCGCTATCCTCTTCACGCTGGTGTAGATGTAAACTATCCTGTACCATGTGCCCTGATCGACTACCCCTGTCTCCGCCAGGTCGAACACGTTCTGGAATACGCGGACAGCTTCTTCCGTAGCTGCGCCGAATATGCCGTCCGCACTGGGTATCTTCGGAATTGCCGGGTAATTGCGCGAGATCCTGTTCAGGAAGATCTGCAATGAGCGCACGTCATTGCTCGCTGAGCCGAATTTCAGCGGGATCCCCGGATATGAGGGCATAGCTGTTTGCACGGGCGCATTTTTCACAATATTTATATCATCTCCATAATAATATTGAAGTATGCGGTAGGGCGTATAGCCCTGATTCGCCAGATCAACAGTTCCCCACTGGGATAAACCGTCACAGGTGGATGTAGTACCGTTGCAGAACGCCGTAAACAGCGGCTCTATACTTCCCTGCCGCTGAACATAGTCGTTGAACATCTCATCGGCAAGAAAGCCGATATTCTCGAAAAATTCCCGGTTGTTAATGAATTTCTGGTCGTACTGCGTGCTGTTGGTTATGTCAAAATCATAGCCCTGCGACCTGTACCATTCCGTATAGAAACGGTTCAATGCAAATGATACAATGGCGTAGATATTCGCCCTCAGCGATGAATCGCTCCAGGTGGGAAATATTTCGCTGGATGCAACATTTTTAATATATGACAGAAAATCCACCGTCACATTAGGCGCATTTGAATCCGGCGGGCCAAGATGCACCGTTATTCTGTCCGGTATATATGGTGTTCCAGTAAGCATAGTCCCTCCTCAGCCGAAATACGGCTCTTGATTGTAATAAGTCAGCGTATCGTTCCCATGCTCACCTATCGGCGTCGGAACCATGTTAAAATTCTGAATCGACGTTATCCCGGGAAAAACCGGAACATCTACGCTTCTTGCGCGGAAAAAGCCGTCAGCTACTACACTGATGTCGAAAAGGCTGTACGGTCTTTTGTCCGGGTATGGTGTCTGGGAATATATCTCATTGGGCGCAGGCGCGGAAAGTTTGAGCGTAGAACCGCTTATATCCGTGATCCCCACGGCGATCAGAAACCGACTGCCGTCCAGCACCGACGTCACCACCACCGATGCGCCTTCTATGGGGAAGGCTTCTCCTCCTGTTCGGACGTTAACGAGGATATAGCCAACTGAATCGCCCAGTTCTTCCTCCGAAGCCTGCTCCAGGACGGAATACTCTTCAGGCTCCTGAACGCCCTGTTGGGTGATGTTTTCGTAAGGCTGTTGAGTTTCATCGTCTCCGTTATATGGGTAATAGGCTGAGTCATGCTGAGCTTCCTGATCTCCGTCGGTGTCCTGTTCTTCATGAAATGTGTCCTCGTCTTTCTGCTCATTATTTTCATCCTGCTGAATATTTTCGGTCACCGCACGTTTTCCGTACAGCTTCATCAGCTCTTTTTTATACTCCTCGGCTTTTGAACTTACATCCTGTAATTCCATTCGATCGCCTCCATAATGTGCTGAAATTATTATATGCAGCATTATGTGGTTTAAGAACCTGTTCGGTGTAAAAAAAACGTCACATATCGATCTGCGGTCGATATGTGACGCCGATATACGGTGTTATTCAAGCAGTCCCTTGATTCCCTCTTCCTCAAATATCTGCCTGTAATATTTTAGCTCATCCTTGATGAGGTCGTCAATAACCCTCATTCCCAGAAGCTCCACAGGCGCTTTGTCGTCGGTGAGTATCCTATCTCCCGGCTCATATTTCATAATTCCGTCGCTTACCAGGCTCATGATAGAATAAAGCCGCTCATTCTCGGGCTTAGCAGCTTTTTCCCTGAACCGCGTTATAATTTTTCCGTCATTGGAAGCGAAAAGCTCGCGGTTGGTCGAGCCGCTGACATCGACAGTGTAAACCTCTGAAAATTCCGTGGAGATCGTATCCGCAAGATATGCGTTGATGCCGTCGTTTTCCTTTGACCTCATATTCATGTTGCAGACCATTACTCCTCCCTCATTCAGATGTTCGCGCACCTGGGAAAAAAATTCCCTGGAGGACATCTGAAACGGAATTGTAATATCCTGATATGCGTCAACCATTATGACATCGTATTTCTTGCTGCAAACGTTAAGAAACGCGCGTCCGTCATATGCCGTGACAGTTACATTCTCCGGAAGCCCGAAATATTTATGGGAAAGATCAATTATCTTCTCGTCGATCTCTACACCCTCAACGTTAACACCGTCGAAATATTCAATGCACTGCTTAGCGTAAGTTCCAGTGCCCATGCCGAGAATGAGAATATCCACGGAATCGTCGGTGTCAGCCATAAGAGGAGCTGCCATAGCATAGTCGTAGTACATTCCCGTCAGCTCGCCGGACTTCATATACACCGACTGAATTCCGAAAAGCACGTTTGTAGAAAGGGTCGTGCGGCTGTCGGTGTCTTTGACCTGCAAATAATTGTAGACCGACTCGCCCTCATAGGCAAGATCCTTCTCCCAGAAGGCAAAACTCAGGGAGGGAGAAATGAAGCAGCAGATCAGAAACAGCGCCGAGGCAGCGATCGTTTTAACTTTGCCTCTTCCGGAGCTTATAAAATACACGACGCCGATGACGAGAAGTATTCCCGAAAAAATCAAAAAGGTAACGGAAGTTCCAACCGCCGGTATCGTGATGAATGTGGGGACAAATGTGCCGATAATACTGCCCACAGTGTTGAATGCCCCGAGAGTTCCCACAGTCCTGCCGCTGTCGTCCAGACTGTCTACCGTATATTTCACCAGGGACGGCGTAACAGTTCCCAGAAGAAACAGCGGGAAAACGAACACGACCATACAGGTTATAAATGCCGCCCAGATAAGGAAATTAGTGCTGACGGTGACGACCAGAAGCGCAGATATTCCCAGGACGGCGAATTTTCCCGCAAAGGGAATAGCGGCGATCCATACGGCAGCGATCAATATTCTGCCGTAGAGCTTGTCCGGATCGGGATTTTTGTCGGCGCTCTTTCCGCCGTAAATGTTTCCCAGCGCCATTGCTATCATGATAGTTCCGATGATTATTGTCCACACGATCTGCGAGGAGCTGAAATACGGCGCAAGAAGCCGGCTTGCTCCCAGCTCCACCGCCATAACCGACACGCCGGAAAAAAATTCCGTCATGTAAAGATACCACTTGCTGGAAAGAATTTTCGGGTATGCTTTTCTGGCTGCTGTATCAGTTTTTGACATTTTACTGTTTTCCTTCCTTAATACTGACTAAATCGCGCCTGGCGGCTTTGTACGTTGTCTGCTCGCAGATTCGGTACAAAGCCGTCAGGCGGTCTTGATTCGGTATTGACTAAATTGCCTTAAAACCTTTTTTGAGATCGTCAAGAATGTCCTGAATATTTTCAAGTCCGACGGAAAGACGGATCATACCGCCGTTGATGCCTGCCGCAGCAAGCTGCTCGTCGGTGAGCTGACGGTGAGTTGCACTGGCAGGATGAAGCACGCAGGTGCGTATATCAGCAACGTGTACCTCATTTGATGCAAGGCTCAGCGAATCCATAAACTTTACGGCGCTGCTGCGTCCGCCCTTGATAACAAAGGAAATAACGCCGCTTGCTCCGTCCGGGAGATACTTCTCCGCAAGGGCATGATAGGTATTTCCGGGAAGTCCGGGATAATTTACAGACTCAACATTTTCGTTAGCCTCCAGAAATTCCGCAACGATACGCGCATTTTCACAGTACTGCTTCATTCTTACAGCAAGGGTCTCAAGTCCCAGGTTGAGATAGAATGCAGACTGAGCAGCCGGATAGCATCCGAAATCTCTCATGAGCTGCATTCTCGCCTTGACGATATAGGCAGCCTTTCCGTATTTTTCAGTATAGATCAGACCGTGATAGCTCTCGTCAGGCTCGGTAAACTCCGGGAATTTGCCGTTAGACCAGTTGAAATTGCCGGAATCTACGATAACGCCGCCTACCTGGACTGCGTGTCCGTCCATGTATTTGGATGTAGAGTGTACGACGATATCAGCGCCGTGCTCGATTGGACGGCAGAGGACAGGGGTCGGGAAAGTATTGTCCACGATCAGCGGAACATTGTGCTCGTGAGCTATTTTTGCAAACTTTTCAATATCAAGGACAGTAAGCGCCGGATTTGCCAGTGATTCGCCGAAAACAGCCTTTGTATTCGGCTTGAACGCCGCTCTTATCTCCTCCTCGGAGGCATCCGGGTCAACGAAAATGCACTCGATGCCCATTTTCTTGAAAGTTACGGCAAAGAGGTTGAAAGTTCCGCCGTAGATAGTCGTTGTGGAAATGAAGCTGTCGCCTGCGCTGAGAATATTCAGCATACTGCACATTGTGGCAGCCTGTCCGCTGGATGTACACATTGCGGCAACACCGCCCTCCAGAGCGGCAATTTTTTCCTCAACAGCCATAACTGTAGGATTCTCAAAGCGCGAATAGATCAGGCTCTTGGTGGGGTCGTCGAAAACTGCGGCAACGTCGTCCGTAGAATCGTAAACGTAGGTGGTGCTCTGAACGATCGGCACTACTCTCGGCTCGGTATTCTTCGGCGAATAGCCTGCATGAAGGCATTTGGTTTCTATGTTCATATTTTTCCTCCTGTTTTGAAAACAAACTTGCAGATCTTGCCTGCAAATTTATTATACAACTTTTTCATTGGAAAATCAATAGTTCTCATAATATTTTTCATACCTCTGTCAAAAAATTGCCTATTGATTTTCCTGTGAAGATGTGTTATAATCGTATTGTAATAATAACCCTCTATAACGGAAGGAGCATAATAAATGAACACGATCGGAATTATAGGCGCAATGCCGTCGGAGCTTGCCGATATCCGCAAGACCCTTGGAGAGGCGGAGGTGCGGCACATCTCCGGATTCGACTTCTACATAAACAGCTTTAACGGAAAGACTATCGTGAACGCCTGCTGTGGTATTGCCAAGGTAAATGCCGCTCTCTGCACGCAGGTGCTCGCTGACAATTTCTCTCCGGACTGCATCATCAATACCGGCGTTGCGGGCGGAATGAACAGCAATGTCAAGGTCTGCGATATCGTCATCTCAACGGAAGTTCTCCCCCACGACCTCGATCTCCGCTTCCTGACGGACTATCCTCCCCACTGCGGAATTTTCAAGGCGGACAAGGAGCTTATCAGGGTTGCGGAAAAAGTCTGCCGGGATTTCGGCGTGGACAGCTTCCGGGGACGCATCGTTTCCGGAGAAGCTTTCGTGTCCGACAACACGCTCAAAGCGTCGATCCAGCTCAGTTGGACTCCCTACGCCGTTGACATGGAAAGCGCAGCAGTAGGTCATGCCTGCTATCTGAACAAGCTGCCGTTTGTAAGCGTTCGCTGCATTTCGGATAACGCTGACGACGAGGGCGCAATGTCATTCGATGAGTTTGAGAAGATCGCCGCAAAGAGAGTAGCTGACATTGTGCTTAAAATGACCGAAATCATCTAAAAATTATATAAAGGAGGAAAACCATGAAAAAAGTGATGTGCGCAGCTCTTGCTGCAATATTGTCGCTGACCTCTGCATCAGCTATGTCCGTAAGCAGTTTTGCCGAGGGGAACGATGATATCTATGTTCCGCGTCTTTATATGAAAATAGCAGACGGACAGGACTTAACACTTGACGAGGACGGCAATATTATCCTGAGCCGCTCTGAGATCGGCAATGGAATTACCGTGAAAGCTGAAGTCTACATCGAAGATACTTCCCTGACCTGTTGGAGCGTTGCGCCGAAGATCAAGAGTGCCAGCCAGTACATATCAATGGCAAAGGGCTATGATCCTCTGCCAAAGGACGGAAGTCCGTATCTGGTATACGCCTATGCAGAGACCAATGAAAACGGCGATCTGATCTGTAACAATCACAGCACAGAGCTGTCTATAGACACTGCATACAACGTTATCAACTACTCGGTGTATAAGCAGCGCACTATGACCGACAGTTCTCCCCTTAAAACCTACAAAAATTCAGCCTCCAACGAATACCCTATACTTACCTTTGACATGGAGATCTCACCGAACACGCCCTATGGCGAACACAGCGTCTACTTCCTGACAGAGCCGGAGGACGAGCCTGACCAGAGATGCACGACTGTCGCCATGCGTGTTAACGGAAGCACTGTGCTCACTCCGGAAACGTCCGGATTCAACATTAAGGTTGACGGCGTCAACCTGGGAGACATCAACAATGACGGAAAGATAGACGCCTCTGATTCTGCGGAAGCCTTAGTTTCCTACGCCAAGGTCTCCACGGGTAATGACGACGGTCTGACCGATCTACAGTTTGAAGCCGGAGACATAGATTTCAACGGCAAGGTAGATGCCTCTGACTCGGCTTCGATTCTGGTGTACTATTCGTATGTTTCCACTAATACGGAAAATATTCTCTCGTTAAGGGATTATTATTATCCGGACGGCATCGTAAGCAACGGCTGATAACCGCCGGGATGCCGAGGGGACAATGTCCCGGTGGGGCATGGGGCAGCGTCCCAAATCGGCAAAGCCGATAACACCGGGTTTCAAAAGGGGCAATGCCCCTTTTGCAGAGTCCAGAGGCAGCGCCTCTGGCAGGGTTTGGGACGGAGTCCCAAGTCGACCACAGGTCGACGTTTACTTTAGGCGCACTGCAAGGGGTGAATCCGAAAACAGTCCAGTGGACTGTTTTGAAAGAGGGGACGCTCTGAAAGAGAGAGCGTCCCCTCAAACTCCCGGTTTATTTTTTTCGCGGCGATTTGGAAATTTCAGTTTTCAAAAAAAGGATACACTTGAAAAGACATATTAATTAATAATAGAGAGAAATTTTCTATTTAAAAAGGGAACTTTCTCTCTATTTTTTATATATGGACAACAAGTTTATAAGGGACCGCCCTCTCTTGCAGGGCGTTC